>UQPL01000043.1:0-12503 GCA_900542895.1 uncultured Collinsella sp.
CATGTCTCGTGGGCTCGGAGATGTGTATAAGAGACAGCTGCGAGGTGTCGCTCGAGCGCATGATGAGCTGCGGCTTTGGCGCCTGCAACACCTGCAATGTCGAGACGGTCGACGGTATGAAGGGTGCTTGCATGTGCGGCCCCGTGTTCGATGCTTCCAAGGTGGTGGTCTTCTAGTGGGTACCGTGAACATGGCCGTCGATTTCGGCGGCGTCAAGATGCAGAACCCCATCAACACCGCAGCCGGTACCTTTGGCTACGGTTGGCAGTTCCAGAACTTCTTTGATGTTTCCCAGCTGGGCGCCATCACCACCAAGGGTTGCGCTGCCGAGCCCTGGCCCGGCAACCCCGCGCCCCGCATGGCCGAGATCCCCGGCGGTATGATCAACTCCGTGGGCCTTCAGAACCCCGGCGTGGCTGCCTTTGCTCGCGAGTCCGGTCCGTGGCTCGAACAGCTGTCCAAGGACGGCTGCCAGGTCATCTGTCAGGTTGCCGGCCACTCCGTTGACGAGTTTGTCCGCGCACTCGAGATGTATGTCGAGCTGTGCCCCTGGGCTGCCGGCTACGAGATCAACGTGAGCTGCCCCAATATCGCCGCCGGCGGTGCCGCCATGGGCTCCACGCCCGAGGGCGCCTCTTCCGTTATGGCTGCCTGCCGCAAGGTGACCGATAAGCCGCTGTTCGTGAAGATGGCGCCGGTCAACGTCGCCGAGATCGCCAAGGCCCTCGAGGCTGCCGGCGCCGACGGCCTTTCGGTCATCAACTCCATCCAGGGCATGGCCATCGACGTCCATACCCGCAAGTCCCGCGTGGCAAAGCCCAAGGGCGGCCTTTCGGGCCCGCTGTGTCATCACATCGCCGTGCGCATGGTCTGGGAGGTTGCCCAGGCCGTCGATATCCCCATCAACGGTGTCGGCGGTGTCATGACCGGCGAGGATGCGGCTGAGTTTATCCTGGCCGGTGCCACTTGCGTGTCGGTCGGCATGGCCAACTTCGTCGATCCGTGCGCTTCGCTCAAGATCGCGCATGAGCTCGAGGCCTGGGCCGAGTCCCAGGGCGTGAAGGACATTAACGAACTGGTAGGTGCTTTCGAATGCTAGAGACCGATGCCCGCGACCGCGTAATCGTCGCCCTCGACTGCGACCGTGAGCGTGCGCTCGAGCTTGCCCACGAGCTTTCGGGTCATGCCGCCTGGCTCAAGGTTGGCATGACGCTCTATTACGCCGAGGGTCCCCAGATCGTCAAGACGTTCAAGGACCTGGGCTTTAAGGTCTTCCTTGACCTTAAGTTCCATGATATTCCGCATCAGGTTCGCGGCGCCGCCCGCTCGGCTTCGCTTGCTGGTGCCGACCTGCTTTCGGTCCACGGCTTGGGTTCGGGCGCCATGCTCGCTGCCTGCCGCGAGGGTGCCGAGGAGGCGCGCGAGGACCGCGCCAAGCTCGTCGCCATCACCGTTCTCACGAGCATGAATCAGGATGCCTTGAGCGAGATCGGCGTCGAGTCGCCCGTGGCCGAGGAGGCCGCCCGCCTGGCAAAGCTCGCTCAGGCCAACGGCATCGATGGCATCGTGTGCTCGCCGATGGAGGCTCACGACATGCGTGAGCTGCTGGGTCCTGATGCCCTGATCGTGACTCCGGGTGTGCGTCCGGTGGGTGCCGCCCTTGGTGATCAGTCTCGCGTGGCGACGCCTTCCCAGGCTATCGAGCGAGGCGCAAGCCACATTGTGGTGGGCCGTCCCATCACTGGTGCCGACGATCCGGTTGCCGCCTTTGACGCCATCGTCGCCGAGCTGGTCGAAAACGTCGCGTAAAAGATTCCCCTAAGTCACCACTTTTGGGTCTCATTAGCACAAAATAGCCCCTGTGCCTGCGTAAACTTTCCCATCCTTTGTGTGGAATCGCAGGTCAGGGGCTTAACTTTGGGCGCAGTATATTGCACTTTTTGCGGGTATCGTCTAACCTATGGAGCCGCGATTGGGCATTTTGTACGTTCTACGTGCTAAAATGCCAATTATTGAATCAGATATAACCCAACTATTTGGAGGTACGAATGGCACTCCCTCAGCTTACCGATGAGCAGCGCAAGCAGGCTCTTGAGAAGGCTGCTGCCGCACGTCACGCCCGCGCTGAGCTTCGCGAGCAGATCAAGAAGGGCGAGAAGTCCCTCGAGTCCGTGCTCAACTCCGATGACCCCATCGCTTCCCGCATGAAGGTTTCCACCCTCATCGAGTCTCTCCCTGGTTATGGCAAGGCCAAGGCTGCCAAGATCATGGAGGAGCTCGGTATCTCCGCTACCCGTCGCGTCCAGGGCCTCGGCGTCCGTCAGCGCGAGCAGCTCCTCGAGCAGCTGACCAAATAAGTGAGCGCTCAGGATTCCAAGCTCTTTGTGATTTCTGGACCGTCAGGTGCAGGCAAGGGCACGCTCGTCACTCGTGTGCGCGAGCGTCGCTCGAACCTGGGCCTGACGGTTTCGGCTACCACGCGAGCACCACGCAAAGGTGAGGTCGACGGCGTCAACTACTTTTTTCTGACGCGCGAGGAGTTCGACCGCCGCGTGGCAAACGGTGAGTTTGTTGAGTGGGCCGAGGTCCACGGTAACTGCTATGGCACGTTGGTGAGCGAGGTCACATCCAAGCTCGCCTCTGGTTCGTCTCTCATCTTGGAGATCGATGTCCAGGGTGCCTTGCAGGTCAAGGAGCGTTTTCCCGAGGCCGTGCTGATCTTTATCAAGCCGCCTTCGCTTGAAGTACTCCGCGAGCGTCTAGTCGGTCGCGGTACCGAGACGCCCGAGACGATTGAGCTGCGTATGGCAAACGCCGCCGATGAGCTTGCCCTTGCCGACCGCTACGACGACGTCGTGGTAAATGACGATCTCGACCGCGCGACCGATGAGCTCGTTCGCGTTCTCGATATGCATGAAAGGATCTGAGGTCCGTGTCCGTTGTAAAGCCTTGCATTGACGATCTTCTGGAGAAGACCGATCACAACCGCTTCCTGCTTGCTTCGCTTGCCTCCAAGCGCGCCTGCGACATCAATAGCATGCTGCGTGGCCAGCACAACCGCGTGCTTGCCGTCCAGGATGTCGATGACATCACCATCGGGCTATCCGGTGCCGATACCATCTCGATGGCTATGGATGAGATTGTCGACGGCGACATCTCTTACGACGAGGCCCGTTACGAGAAGGCGCTCGGCCACAAGGTTGCTGAAGCCTAAATGGCGGCTCGCGTCTGCTTGGTCCACTATCACGAGGTTGGACTGAAGGGTAAGAACCGCGCACATTTTGAGCATATCCTCATGGATAACATCAAGGCGGCCTTGGCCGCCTTTTCCGTGAATGCCGTGTCTCGAATTTCCGGTTATATCCTCGTGACCTTTAACGAGCATCAGGCCGACGAGGCGGCGCGTGTCATTCGCACCGTTCCCGGCGTTGCTCGTGTGTCTTTGGCGTATCACACTAACCGCGACCCGCAGGAGTACTGTGCCGCCGCCGTGAAGGCGCTGCGCGAGTTTGGTCCCTTCGATTCGTTTAAGGTGCACGCCAAGCGCTCCAATACTGACTATGAACTCACTTCGATTGACATCAATCGTCAGGTGGGCGAGGTGTTGTGCGAGGCGTTTCCTGGTAAAAAGGTCCAGATGCACGATCCTGACGCTATGGTGCACGTACTGGTGGTTCAGGGCAGCGTCTACGTGTACGCGCGCTCCGAGCGCGGCGTGGGCGGTCTGCCGGTGGGTTCTGCCGGCAAGGTCGTGACGCTGCTGTCGTCGGGTATTGATTCTCCGGTGGCGACCTGGATGCTCGCGCGTCGCGGCGCGGTGTGCGTGCCGGTACATTTCTCAGGTCGTCCGCAGACGCCCGACACGAGCGAGTATTTGGTGCAGGACATCATCCGTGCGCTTGAGCCGGGTGTCCAGATCGGCCGCCTGTACGTGGTGCCGTTTGGCGACTGCCAGCGTGAGATTTCGGTCGCCTGTCCCAGCAACCTGCGCGTGATCATGTATCGCCGCATTATGTATTCGGTTGCCGAGCGCATTGCGCACATCGAGGGCGCCAAGGCCATCGTGACGGGCGAATCGCTTGGGCAGGTTGCCTCCCAAACGCTTGAGAATATCATGGCCGTCAACGAGGCCGTGAAGATCCCCGTGTTCCGTCCTCTCATCGGTTCGGACAAGCAGGAGATCATCGCGCGCGCCGAGGAGATCGGTACGTTCGATATCTCGACTGAGGCCGCTCCCGACTGCTGCACGCTGTTTATGCCGCGCCGTCCCGAGACGCACGCTAAACTCGATGCCGTGCATGAGGCCTGGGAGTTGTTCGATCACGAGGAGATGATCGAGCGCCTGCTCAAGCAGACCGAGTACATCGACTTCGAGAGCAACACGTATAAGGCTCCTAAGACCTTAAAACGCAAACATTCGGAGCTTGCTCCGCGTGAGATTTACCAAGATCACGAGTAATTTTGTGCATAGACCGACGATGCGTCTGCATCGTCGGTCTTTTGCTATCTGGGCATTTTGCGGCTAAGTGTTCATTTGCTGACGTGTGCCTGAATAAATGGACAGATTTGTGCAAGGTTTTGGTCGGTTTTTGGTTTGACCGCTAAAACCGGTTTTGGAGCGTGGCTGTTGCAGGGCTCTTTTCCTGACACGATGTTGTTGGGAGGTTTTGCTATGGCGCAGCGCGAACAACACGAACGGGTCAAAAAGATGGACCGCTGGGCGGGCAAGCTGCTCGGTCATAAGGCAGTGGTGATGGCGATACTGGTCGTCATTGCGATGGCGAGTGGACTGGCGATGGCGAACCTTGGCGGCGGTGCCGGTGGCGTGTCGTTTGAGCGCACTGACGGTCCGGGCTCGTTGGTGGAGCCGGGATCCGGTGATGCCTCGAGCGGAAAGACATCCGAAGGCTCTTCGCCTAAGGCGTCTGCCGCGGCAGAGGTTTATGTCGATGTTGATGGCGCCGTTGTGTCGCCCGGTGTATATCGTCTCAAGGACGGCGCGCGGGTGGCTCAGGCGATTGATGCCGCTGGCGGGCTGGCGCCCGAGGCAGACGTTACGGGGCTCAATCGGGCATCTAAGGTCGTCGATGGACAGAAGATTCACGTTCCAACGGTGGGGGAGCAGCAGGCGTCCATTGCGGAAGCCGGTGTTGATGGTGGGGCTTCCGCATCATCGGGCGTGAGTGGCGCAACAGGCCTAGTAAATATCAATACGGCAAGCGCGGCAGAGCTACAGACGCTCTCGGGGATCGGTCCCTCCATGGCCCAGTCGATTATCGATGAGCGGACAAAGAACGGTGCTTTTGCCTCGGTTGACGATCTGATGCGTGTGTCGGGAATCGGCGAGAAAAAGCTTGCCAAAATCAAAGATAGCATCTGCGTATGAGTGCGACCGAGCGCGAGCATGTGATGCCTCCGCGGCCCCTGATTCCGTGGACGATGGCCCTGTGTGCCGGCATGTGCATGAGCTGCGCCTTGGTGCTCAACGTGGCCGCTGATGCGCTGCTGAGGGAGCAGGCGCCGGCGGTCGGGCCGCTATGGGCCATTCCCGTTGCGGCGGCGGTATTCGTTGTGCTGGCTCAATCTTGTGCGCGGCTTGCCCCTTGGGAGCGGTGGCTGTATGCCGCGTCCGTCGGTCTCGTGGCGGGAGCGGTCGTCTCGGCGTGGTGGGCTGTGGGCGCGCTAAGCGCCTCGAAGGCTCTCGACGGTCGAGCGGCAAGCAGCCTCGAGTTTGTCGTGCAGGGTGATCCATCCATAAACGACGACGTGTATTCCTATACCTGCGAGGCGCGCGCGGACGGCAAGAACTTGGCAACGGTTCGCCTATCGTGTGACCGCGAGCTCAAGGTCGGGGCGCACGCACGTGTTATCGGTCGCGTTTCACGTTTTGAGAACGATGCATATGGACGATCGCGCGTGCTCCGAGGCGAGGTGCGCAAGGTAAAAGCCGTTCGGATTGTGTCGGTCGATGAGGGCTCTCCGGGGCCGCTGCTTCGGCTGCGAAATGGGCTGCTTGCGTCCATCGCGCCTGCGACCGACCCGGCGCGTGCGCTCATAGCCGGTGTCGTCTGCGGTCGTTCGGCCGAGCTGCGCGCCCAGCCGGCGGGCGACTGGTTTTCGGTGACGGGAACGGCGCATCTTATCGCCGTCTCGGGCAGCCATTTGGCTATCGTGGGGTTTGTAATCGAGGGCGTATTGCAAAAGACTCTGTGCTCACGTGGCCTTCAGCGGGCGATATTGGCGATAACGCTTGTGGGCTACGCTGCCTTTACGGGCGCGTCTCCCTCGGCCGTGCGCGCATGCTGCATGGTGTTCGCGACGCTTGTCGTAAACGGCGCGGGTCGTCGCCGGCACGGCGCATCGGCGCTCTTCGTAACCATGTCCATCTTTGTGCTACTGCGGCCGACGGTGCTGTTCGAGATGGGCTTTCAGCTTTCATGTGCCAGCGTCTTTGCCATCCTGTGCTTTTGCCCGTACGCCTCCTACGCTTTGGGTGAGCTGGGTGTGCCATCGGGCATTGCCAGTATGCTTTCCGTCACGCTGTGCTCGCAGTTGGCGACGCTCCCCATTACCATTCCTGCCTTCGGTACGTTCTCGCTCATTGCTCCGTTGGCAAATGCGGTCATCGGTCCGGTGGTGAGCGTACTGCTTGCTGTGTCGATCGTGCTGGTTCCCTTTTCGCTCGTGGGACCGTTGCGGGCTTGGGCGCTCGTTGTGCCCATGATTGCCGCCCGTTGCGCGCTGTTCTTCGAGCAGCTGTTTGCCGCCGTGCCGGGTGCATCCGTGAGCGTGCCGCCCGATAGCATGTGGATTTACCTAGTGCCGTGTTTGCTGGCGGTTCTGCTGGTCTGGTGGCCGCGTCCCCGTGCACGTCCTATGGCGGTGGGGCTTGCATGCCTGGTGCTCTTGGCTGCGATTCCATACGTCTACTGGGATCGATTCGCTCCGCCTTCGGTGACGGTGCTCGATGTGGGCCAGGCCGATGCGATACTTATCCGCGAGGGCGGCGCAGTAGCGCTCGTCGACTGCGGGCTCGACGAGCGCGTGGTGACGGCGTTGGTTCGTAATAACGTGCACCATATCGATGCCGTCTTTGTTACGCATTGGGATGAGGACCACTGGGGTGGTCTGCCTGCCGTGCTCGAACAGTTTTCGGTCGGAACGATTGCCGTGGCGGCGGATGCGCTGGAGGATGCTCCTGCCGAGGTATTGAACCGACCTGGCGTGGAGTATCGGCAGGTGCGCCGTGGGGATACGGTCGACATCGGCTCATTTTGCGCCCGCGTGATGTGGCCATTCGAGTCCGTGGATGGCGAGGGAAATGAGGACTCGCTTGTCCTGCTGCTCTCTTATGTTCAGGAAGGCAAGGGCCTGCGTATGCTCCTCACCGGTGATGCCGAGCTCGACCAAGAACGGGAATTCGTACAGGAAGTGGGAGATATCGATGTACTTAAACTTGGGCATCACGGCTCTAAGGTTTCAGTCGATGGTGAGTTGCTGGACGTCCTGAAGCCCGAGCTTTCCCTCGCGAGCGCGGGCGAGGGGAATCGATACGGCCATCCGTCCGATGCCTGCATCGATGCCGTTAAGGAAGCGGGCGGCGTGTTCGCGTGCACCATCGAACACGGCGACATTACCGTCACGCCAGCTGCGAATGGCTTTGCGATGCGATGCCAGCGACCGTGACGACGTCGTTGGCGTGTGGTGGGCCCCTGGGCTAGAATGGCACGGTACGAACACGAGAGCCTGCGGGAGGGGAGCGCAATGTCCGAAACCGGTCTGCTGCCGGCATATCTGATCGTCGGTACCGACGGAGTCAAGCGCGATCACGCCGTCTCGCGTATGAAAGCGCGTCTGGAAAAGTCGGGTATGGTCGAGTTCAACCTCGACGAGCGCGATATGACCAAAGACCCCGATATCGAGTCGATTATCGGATCGCTCAACACCTTTCCGATGGGCAGTGAGTTTCGCCTGGTAATCCTTGACGGCTGCTCAAAACTCGCCAAAGCGATCTCCGAGCCGCTTGTCGACTATCTGGCGAGTCCCAGCCCCACGACGGTTTGCCTCATCATCGCCGACTCGCTTGCCAAGAACACGCGCCTGTATAAAGCGATCGCCAAGATCGACAAGAAGGCCGTGATCGATTGCTCCGGCACCAAGCGCTGGGAGCTACCGCGCCGCGTGCAGCAGATGGCGACGCAGCACGGCAAGTCGATCTCGACGGCGGCCGCCGAGGAGCTCGTCTCGCGTTCGGGCGAAAACACACGTATGCTCGATAACGACCTGTCAAAGCTCGCCCAGATGGTCGAGGCGCCCCAGATTGAGCTTGCCGATGTGGAGCGCTGGATTGTGCGCACTGCCGAGGTTCAACCCTGGGACTTTCTCAATGCGGTCTCGGCCCGTGACATGCGACGCTCGCTCGAGCTCTTCAATCTACTGCCCGCCAAGAGCTACGTGTGGACTTACACGTTGTTGTGCGGTCGCATCCGCGAGCTTATCGTCGCCAAGGCGCTCGATGCGCGCGGACAGGGTCGTGAGCTGGCCTCAACGCTCAAGCTCCAGTCCTGGCAGGTCAAGAATCACCTGACCTGGGCACGTCGCTTTTCGATGGCAGAGCTCGTTGCCGCGCTCGAGGGCGCGGTCGATGTGGAGCTCGCGCTCAAGGGTTCGGCCGATTCTCAGACCGCGCTTTTGCTCTGGATTACGAACATCTTGAGAAAATCGTGATGATACCTGCCTATTTGACAAATTCGTTCTATCCCTTTGAGGGGGAGCGTGCTATAGTAGGCGCTTGCATGACCTCACCGTGTCTCAGAGGTGTCATACATTTTTTGCAAGGAACTCGAAAGGAACTCCAGAAGTGGCAAACATCAAGTCTCAGAAGAAGCGTATCCGCACCAATGAGGCAGCTCGCATGCGTAACAAGGCTGTCAAGTCCGAGCTCAAGACGCTGACCAAGCACGTCCAGTCCGCCGTCGCCGAGGGCGACGCCGAGAAGGCCCAGGCTGCCCTCAAGACCGTCACCAAGCGTCTCGACATGGCTGCCGCCAAGCATGTTATCCACAAGAACCAGGCTTCCAACCGCAAGTCCGGTCTTGCCAAGCTCGTGAACAGTATCAACGCCTAAGTTGTAAATTTCACACCACACAGATTACGCGCATAAATGGAGCCTGTTTTATGGAACAGGCTCCATTTTTTGTATCGCTCGGGTAAGATAGTCCGCATGAATACTTCAATTGACATTTCCCACATCCGCAACTTCTCGATTGTTGCGCACATCGACCATGGCAAGTCCACGATTAGTGACCGCATCCTCGAGCTCACCCATACCGTCGACGAGCGCGATATGGAGTCGCAGCTGCTCGACACCATGGATATCGAGCGCGAGCGCGGCATCACGATCAAGTCCAACGCCGTCCGCGTGTCCTATGACGCCGACGACGGCGAGACGTATCAGTTCAACCTCATCGATACGCCGGGCCACGTGGACTTTACCTATGAGGTCTCGCGTTCGCTGGCCGCCTGCGAGGGCGCGGTGCTCGTCGTCGATGCCACACAGGGCGTCGAGGCACAGACCGTCTCCAATGCGACGCTCGCCATGAACGCCAATCTGGACATTGTGCCGGCCATCAACAAGATCGACCTGCCCTCGGCCCATCCCGATGAGGTCAAGACCGAGATCGAGGATGACTTGGCGATCCCTGCCGATGATGCCGTGTGTGTCTCGGGCAAGACCGGAGAGGGCATCCACGATCTGCTGGAGTCCATTGTCTTTTTGATCTCTCCGCCCAAGGGCGATGCGAACGCGCCGCTCAAGGCACTCATCCTGGATTCGTACTTCGACGAGTATCGTGGTGTCGTCGCCACGGTGCGCATCTTTGACGGTTCCATCAAAAAGGGCGATACTCTGCGCATGATGCAGGCAAAGGGTGACTTTTTGGTCGATGGCGTGGGCGTCAAGCGTCCCGCCGAGACTCCGGTCGATGCGCTGACGGTCGGCGAGGTTGGCTACGTGGTCACGGGCCTGAAGGACCCCGAGGCCGTGCGCGTGGGCGATACCCTCACGTGGGCGTCGAATCCCTGCCCCGAGCCGCTTCCCGGCTACCGCGAGGCTAAGCCCATGGTCTATACGGGCCTGTTCCCGATCGATAACAAGGACTACGAGAACCTGCGTGACGCGCTCGATAAGCTGCACGTCAACGACCCGTCGTTGGTGTGGGAGCCCGAGACCTCGGTGGCGCTCGGCTTTGGCTTCCGCGTGGGCTTCCTGGGCCTGCTGCACATGGAAGTCGTTAAGGAACGCCTGGAGCGCGAGTTCAACTTGGACCTCATTGCCACGAGTCCCTCGGTCGACTATCACGTCTACAAGACCGACGGCGAGATGATCGATGTCCGCAGCCCGCAGGACCTTCCCGAGGCCACGCGCATCGAGCGTATCGAGGAACCCTACCTCAAGGCAAAGATCATCTGCCCGCCTGAGTACACGGGCGCCGTCATGCAGCTCGCCATCGAGCACCGCGGCGTTACGACCGACATGATCCACCTGACGAGCAAATCGGTCGAGATGCGCTTCGATATGCCGCTTGCCGAGCTCATCTTGGACTTCTTTGACCAGCTCAAGAGCCGCACTAAGGGCTATGCCTCGCTCGACTACGAGTTCAACGAGTATCGTCCTTCCGAGCTTGTGAAGCTCGATATCTTGCTTTCGGGCGACGAGGTGGACGCGCTGTCGTTTATCGTGCACAAGGACAAGGCCTATGGCCTGGCCCGCGGTCTGTGCGACAAGCTCAAGGAGATCATCCCGCGTCAGCTGTTCGAGGTGCCCATCCAGGGTGCTATCGGCAACAAGATCATTGCCCGCTCCACCGTCAAGGCGCGCCGCAAGGACGTGCTTGCCAAGTGCTACGGCGGCGATATTTCTCGTAAGCGCAAACTGCTCGAGAAGCAGAAAGAGGGCAAGAAGCGCATGAAGGCCATCGGCTCGGTAGAGGTCCCGCAGGAGGCCTTTATGGCGATCCTCAAGGTGGACGAGTAGATCCATGGCGCTTTCTGAATACAGCAAGCGGCTGCTGGGCGCCTATGTCGAGCAGCCGTTCCTTATGGCTCCCATGGCGGGCGTGACCGACCCAGCCTACCGCATCATGTGCCGCCGCCGCGGTGCCAACCTTGCCTACAGCGAGATGGTGAGCGTGGCGGGCCTTGCCTATGCCAGCAACAAGACCTGGCGCCTGGTGCTACCGGCTGACGAAGAGCAGCAGATTTGCGTGCAGCTCTTCGGCTCCAAGCCTGATCAGTTTGCGAGCGCCGTCGCCGCCGTCGAGGAGCGCGTTGGCGATCGCCTGTCGCTCATCGATATCAATATGGCATGCCCCGCCCGCAAGGTTGTCACCAAGGGCGAGGGCTCGGCGCTCATGCGCACGCCCGACCTTGCGGAGAAGATCGTCGAGGCCACGGTGGGCGCGGCGCACGTGCCCGTGACCGTCAAGATTCGCAAAGGCTTTTATGCCGAGGACCGCAATGCCGCGACATTTGCCCAGATGCTTGAGGGTGCAGGGGCTGCCGCAGTCGCCGTGCATGGTCGTTGCGCTACGCAGCTCTACACTGGCCAGGCGGATTGGTCGGTCGTCGATGAGGTCGCAGATGCCGTCGAGATTCCCGTGATCGGTTCGGGCGATGTGTTCTGCGCCGAGGATGCCGCGGAGCATCTGCGCAGCTCGGGTGCCAGCGCGGTGTTTATCGCGCGCGGTATCTATGGCAACCCCTGGGTGTTCGGCGATGCTCGCGCCCTTGCACTCGACGCTACGCCGGTGCCGTCTCGCTCCTCACGCGAGCGCCTGGACGCCCTGCGTGAGCACCTAACGCTGACGTATGAGCTCCTGCCGCTCATGTCGCGTGCCCGCACGTACGCAAGCTGGTACTTAAAAGGCATGCCCCATGCCGCCGCTTGGCGTGCCCATGTGGTGCGCTGCTCCACGTATGAGGAGTTTATGGCGCTGGTCGATGAGATCGAGCATGATGTGGTGGCCTGCGAGGCTGCCCTTGCCGCCGGCGAATCGGTGCCCCCTCATCCGCTGGAGGCTTAAGGGTGGCCGTTACCGCGCTGTACGTGCACGTGCCGTTCTGTGCCCAAAAGTGCCGCTACTGCGACTTCGACTCGCGCAGCTTTGCTTCGTGTGATTTGGATGCCGCGCTCGATTCCTATTTTGAGCAGTTGTACGCGCGCCTCGATGCTTTTGGCAAGGCTGGGGCCCTCGACCAGATTCGCACCGTCTATGTTGGCGGCGGTACGCCGTCGCTGGCGGGGGAGCGCCTGGTGGAGCTGGCGCGGCGTATTCGTGCGTGGTGCGCCCCCGTTGAGTTTACCTGCGAGGCCAATCCCGAATCGCTGACCGCCGAGCTTGCCACTGCGCTTGCCAAGGTTGGTGTCACACGCGTCTCTCTGGGCGTGCAAACGCTGTCTCTTATACACATCTCCGAGCCCACGAGACATGCGCAGATCTCGT
>UQPL01000044.1:0-12409 GCA_900542895.1 uncultured Collinsella sp.
GAGGGTGCTATAGCAAAAGGAGGATACCCAATGCTGTCTGTCGACGAGCAAATGCGTATCATCACCTCGGGCGCAGCGCAGATTGTCCCCGAGGCCGACCTTCGCAAGAAGCTTGAGAAGGGCGAGCCCCTCAACATCAAGCTCGGCGTCGATCCCACCAGCCCCGACCTGCACCTGGGCCATGCCGTGCCCCTGCGCAAGATGCGTCAGTTCCAGGACCTGGGCCACAACGTCACCCTCATCATCGGTAACGGCACCGCACTGATCGGCGATCCTTCGGGCAAGAACTCTACCCGCCCGCAGCTTTCGCAGGAGCAGATCGAGGCCAACGCCGAGACCTACGTGAGCCAGGCCATGAAGATCCTGGATCCCGAGAAGACCACCATCGTGCACAACGGCGACTGGATCCTGTCGATGGATCTGGCCGGCCTGCTGCAGGTGTGCTCCAAGTTCACCGTCGCTCGCATCCTTGAGCGCGATGACTTTACCAAGCGCTACCAGTCCCAGACGCCGATTGCTCTGCACGAGTTCCTGTACCCCGTGATGCAGGCCTTCGACTCCGTTCAGATTAAGGCCGACGTGGAGATGGGTGGCACCGACCAGCTCTTCAACCTGCTCGCTGGTCGCGAGCTCATGGAGAAGATGGGCATGGAGCCGCAGATCGCGCTTACCATGCCGCTGCTCGAGGGCACCGATGGCGTGCGTAAGATGTCCAAGTCCTACGGCAACTACATCGGCCTGACCGATGCTCCCAAGGATATGTTCGGCAAGACCATGTCCATCCCCGATGAGATGATCGGCAAGTACTATCGTCTGGCCAGCTCGCTCACCCCGGCCGAGGTCGACAAGATCGACGCTGCTCTGGTCGACGGTTCCGCCGATCCCTATGAGCTCAAGCGCGCACTGGGCCGCGACCTGTGCGACACCTATCACGGCGCCGGTGCCGGTGACGAGGCTCAGGCCGAGTTCGACCGCGTGTTCAAGGAGGGCCAGCTTGCCGACTTCCCCGAGAAGCACGTTGAGCTGACCGTCAACGACGAGGGCCAGATCTACCTCGCAGGCTTGCTTAAGGACCTGGGCCTTTCGGCGAGCGCCGGCCAGGCCCGTCGCGACATTGACGGCGGCGGCGTCAAGATCAACGGCAAGGCCGTGGCTCCTAAGAGCTACAACATCGACCCCAGCGCCCTCAAGCTGGGCGACACCCTCTCCGTAGGCAAGCGCAAGGGCTTCAAGTTGGTCTAACGAGCGAGTTGACCTCACAAGTGCAACAAGGCCGCAGCCGGGAATCCCGACTGCGGCTTTTTTGGCACTTGGGGACGTTCCTTTTGTGCCGGCACTTTGGGACACTCCTTGTCATTGGTGCAAAAGCAGCCTGTCCCCATTGCGCTGAGCGGCGTGTGCCGTTAAGCGGAGGGGCGTATTGTTGACCCATCGTTTGGGCATACAATGGCTATGAGCATGCTGCGGTGAAGGCTTGTCCGCTCCGCAGCTTTTTTCTACGGTTAAAGGAGTATGTATGTCCGTTGAGGTCATGAGGACTGTGATCGAGGCCGCCGAGGGCCGCGTGCCCGTCGACACGCTGTTTACCAATGCGCAGATCGTCGACGTGTATGGCCAGCGTGTGGCGCCCGGTAGCGTTGCCGTCAAGGACGGTGTGATCGTCGGCGTGCTCTACGATGGTCGCGACGATGCTGCTGGCACCTACGAGGCAACTGAGGTCATCGACTGCCAGGGTCGCTATCTCGCCCCCGGTTTTATTGACGGGCATCTGCATATCGAGTCTTCGAACATCCGCCCTGCCGAGTATGCGCGCATGGCGGCGACGCGCGGTACCACCACCGCCATTGCCGACAGCCACGAGATTGCCAATGTTGCCGGTCTTGACGGCTTGCGCTTTATGATCGAGGACGGCCGCCGCGCACCCATCTCCATCAAGTACATGATGCCTTCGTGCGTGCCCGCGCTGCCCGACGAGCAGGCCGGCGCCGTTATTTCGGCTGCCGATATGGAGGCGTTTTTTGCCGAGCATCCGGGCGATGTCTTTGGTCTGGGCGAAATGATGAACCTGCCGGGCGTCTTTATGGCCGACCCCGAGACCTGTGCTCGCATCGATGCTGCCAACCAGACGCCGTCCAAGCAGGTTGACGGCCATGCGCCGCTCGTTGCCGGCAAGGACCTCAACGCCTATGCCGCAGCGGGCATTATCGCCGACCACGAGTCGACGATTCCCGATGAGGCGCTCGACAAGCTATCCCGCGGCATGTATGTGATGCTGCGTGAGGGCACGTGCAGCCACGACCTGGCCAATTTGTCCCCGATGCTGCTGGAGAATCCCGCGCGCGCCCGCCGCTGCTGCTTTGCGACTGACGACCGCGCCCCTTCCGATGCGCTTGCGACCGGCATGATCGACAATGCCTGTCGCGTGGCCATCGAGGCCGGTATTGACCCCGTGGTTGCCATCTCTATGGCGTCCCTGTCCACGGCCGAGGCATTTGGCCTAGATCACGGCTGCCGCGACCCGCACGAGCTACGCGGTGCGATTGCCCCGGGCAAGCGTGCCGACCTGCTGGTGCTCAATGACCTGACGTTTGCCACAGCTCCGCATCGCGTATATGCCGCCGGTGCCCTGGTGGCGCAGGACGGCACCTTTGTGGGCGAGATCGCACCCGAGATGGCCGAGGTTGCGGCCCTTGCCGATGAGCTGCGCGCCTCCGTTAAGCTGCCGAATCTTTCGCTCGACGTATTCGACTATGCCTTTAAGCCGGGCGAGGCTGTGATTGACGTGGTGCCGGGCAAGGCCATCACGGGCATGGTTCGTCCCGAGACTGACGAGGACTTGCGTCGCATTATGCTGATTGAGCGCCATGGCCGCGGCGTGTCGCTGCAGGCCGAGGGCGTCGATGGCGATGGTCCCGCTGGCCTGAGCCTGGTCGGCAAGCATATCGGTCGCGGCTGGGTGCGCGGTTTCACTATCACCGGTGGTGCCATTGCCTCCACGATCGGCCACGACTCGCACAACGTGTGCGTGGTGGGCGACAATGCCGCCGATATGATGGCTGCTGTTGAAGCCGTGGGCCAGGGCGGCCACGTGCTGGTGCACAACGGCGAGGTCGTGGCTCGTATTCCTCTGGCGCTCGGCGGCCTGATGAGCGAAGGCACTGCCGAAGACGTCGCGGCGCAGCACGATGACTTTATGGTCAAGGCGCGCGCCATGGGTATTGAGCCGCCGCTCGACCCCATCATGGGCATCATCTTCCTGCCCCTGCCGGTCATCCCGACGCTTCGCATCCGCCCCGAGGGCATGTTCGACGTTACAACCTTCACCTACGCCGACTAGTCATCGGGGACGTTCTTAAACGACTAGTCATCGGGGACACTCTTTGGCGGGCTGCCTGACGCCGCGACCGTAGGACCTCTGGCATGTGTGAGCTATTTGCCAGGTCCTTGTAACGTTTACGCCCGCGGAGTCTTATTTGAGCTCCCTTTGGGTACGTTGGAATCGGATACACGTTCGATTCCAACAAGCCCGAAGGGAGCTTTTCTATGTTTAAACTGATTGCATCCGATATGGACGGCACACTGCTTGACGAAAACGGTCAGGTGCCTCCCGAGACCTACGAACTGATTCTGGCGCTACACGAGCATGGCGTGCATTTCGCCGCATCGTCAGGTCGTCGCTACGATCGCCTGTGCGAGTTCTTTGCGCCCGTTCGCGACAAGATGGACTTTGTCGCCGCTAACGGCGCCCAGGTCTACGCCGACGGTAAGATGGTAGACCGTGAGGTGTATTCCCACCTGGCGATTCGAAGGCTCGCCCAAGCCGTCAGGACGTTTCCCAATCTGCATCTTGCGCTCTTTGACCGAACCAAGTCCTTCCTGCTCGATGACGAGTGCAAGTTCGTGCGTGAGGTCGATAAGGACCTTCCCAATGCCGAGCGCATCTGGGAGCTGCCCGATCCCAGCGTAAATATCATCAAAGCGAGTATCTTTTGCGACGACAGTGCGGTTATGGACAGTGCATATGTGCTACAGCGCGAACTTGGTCAGCTCTTTACTTTTGCGCCTTCGGGCAACGCGTGGATCGATGCCATGCAGCCTGGTGTGTCGAAGGCCTCGGGTATCGCGCAGCTCGCGGAGCATTACGGCATTGGACGCGACGAGGTCATGGCGTTTGGTGACTCGATGAACGACTACGAGATCATTCGCTTTGTCGGCACGGGCTGCGCGATGGAAAACGCGCGCCCCGCGCTCAAGGCGGTGGCCGATCGCGTGGTGGGTTGTAATCGTGACCACGCCGTCCAGCAGGAGCTCCGCCGTGTGCTAGAGGGCCTCGCTTAATCGGACAGATGGGGACGTTCCCGTTCTGCTGGCAGTGGGGGACAATCCTTGCAGCTTTTCGCGAAGAGTGTCCCCAACGACTAGTCATTCAAGAACGTCCCCAACGACTAGTCGTTTAAGAACGTCCCCAATGACTGCCAAATTACCCTGCCGGGTTGCTGCTGCTAGGCGAGGGCGGCCATGATGGTGCGGGCGACGCCGTCGTGGTCGTTGTCGTATTCGGTGATGGCGTCGGCGGCCTCGCGGTCCTCGGGCTCGGCGTTGATCATGGCCATGCCGTGGCCCGCTGCCTGCAGCATGGGGACGTCGTTGATGTTGTCGCCGAATGCCCAGGCGTCGGCGAGACGCTCGTCCAGGTGCTCGCATAGCCACGTGAGGGCCGTTCCCTTGGTGGCGCCCTCACCCATGACCTCGATATTCATGGCGTACGAACGCGTGACCTCAATGCCTTCGAGCGTGTCGAGCTCCGCCGCGATGGCGTCGCGATCGGCCGGGTTGTGCCAGTACATGGCGATGCGTTCGAGTGTCTCGACCTCGTCGATCTTGCTGTCGATATCCATGTCGATCGGTGTTCGTGTGCGCTTAAGCGAAGCCGCGATGTGGGGGTCGCCGCCGCAGAATTCGTCCAGGCGCGTGTAGAGCGAGCGGGGGAGGAAGCACTGCCCGTCCGCGAAGATATCGAAGGTCACATCGTGGCCGGCTGCAATGCTATGGACGCGGTGGGCGATGGCGCGGTCGAGTGGTCGGCTCAAAATGCGTGTGGCACGCGAGGCATCGGTGGGCACAACGTCGTCGAGCTGCCAGACGCTGGCACCGTTGGCGCAGACCGCGTAGTGTACGGCGGGGTGGGCGAGGATGGGCTCAAAGATGCCCGACAGAGGACGCCCCGTGCAGGGCACAAACTCAATCCCACGTCGAGCGAGTTCGTCGAGCATTGCCCAGGTGGCGTCGCTCATCTGCTTATCACTCGTCAGCAGCGTTCCATCCATATCGGAAAACACAATCATTCGCTGCAATCCTTTCTACTGGCATAAAAAGCGTGGCCGAGGGCGGTGATGCCCTGGCCACGCTCGGGTTCTATAACGGTCTGTGTCCTAACGATCGGCGAGCGGCTTGTACTCCAGCGGCTCGATAACCGGGCGATACGCGGGACGGATGATGCGGTGCGCGCAGAAGAGCTCTTCCATGCGGTGTGCAGACCAGCCGGCCATGCGGGCGACGGCGAACAGCGGCGTAAAGAGCGTCTCGGGCACGCCGAGCATCTTGTAGATAAAGCCCGTGTACAGGTCGATGTTGGCGCAGATGGGCTTGGTCATGCCGTGATCGCGCATCACTTGCGGGGCCAGGCGCTCGATGCGCTCGATGAGCGCGAACTCCTCGCCCAGGTCCTTCTTGGCGGCAAGCGTGCGCGCGTAACGACGGCACACCTCGGCACGCGGGTCGCTCAGCGTGTAGACGGCGTGGCCCATACCGTAGATGAGACCCGTGCCGTCGAAGGCCTGCTTGTCGAGGATCTTGCCCAGGTAGGCTGCGACCTCGTCCTCGTCCTCCCAATTGGAGACATGCGCACGGATGTCCTCGTGCATGGACACGACCTTGGCGTTGGCACCGCCGTGGCGCGGACCCTTGAGCGAGCCGATAGCCGCGGCGTAGGCAGAATACGGGTCGGTGGCCGAAGAGGACAGCACGCGGCAGGCAAACGTGGAGTTGTTGCCGCCGCCGTGCTCGGCATGCAGCATGAGCATCACGTCGAGCAGCATGGCCTCGTCGCGGGTGAATGCCATGCCGCCGCGTAGGACCTGCAGGATGGTCTCAGCGGTGGAGAGGCCGGGTGTGGGGTGCGGCACATGAACCTCGGAGCCGCGGCGCTTGGCGACCGAGGCCATATGCGCGAAGGCGGCGATGCGGGGGAGACGGGCGAGCATGGAGATGGCGACGTCGATTTCGTGTTCGGGTGTAATGGCGTCGGGCTCGGCGTCGAAGGCGTAGAGCAGCAGCACGGCGCGCTGAAGCACATTCATGATGCTCGACGACACCGTGGTCATGGGGAACTCGCGGACGTATTCGTCGCTCAGGTGCCTAAAAGCACCCAGGCGCTCGCAAAAGCCGTCGAGCTCTTCCTTGTTGGGCAGCGAACCCGTGATAAGCAGATAGGCGACTTCCTCGTAGCCGTAGCGGTTCTCGGCCTGGGCGTTGTTGACCAGATCCTCGATGCTGTAGCCACGAAGCGTGAG
Source organism: uncultured Collinsella sp. (assembly GCA_900542895.1). Lineage (GTDB taxonomy): Bacteria > Actinomycetota > Coriobacteriia > Coriobacteriales > Coriobacteriaceae > Collinsella. Next base: position 6,573 of record UQPL01000044.1, read on the forward strand.
CTTGCCCTGATCGGGCACGACTTTGCCGTCGACCTTGTTGTAGCCGTGCACGTCCGAGATGCGGGTAAGGCCCGCGACCACGCCCGAGCCGTCGGCATTGCGCAGGCCGCGCTTGACGTTGTGTTCTACGAACAGGTCCTCGTCGTACGGGGCGGTCGGCAGGCCGTGGTAGAGGTTTTCGCTTTCGGGCGAAATCTGACGGCTCGCCTCGTAATCCAGAACCAGGCGGCTCAGGTGATCGTCGAAGCGGTAGTAGATTTTCTTGGCGTCGTAGGCCATGCGCGCTCCTCTCCGGTCCGCTTTGGGGCCGCGCGCTTGGACGATATGACGTCAAGCTGCCCCGAGCGGCTTGCTCGCTACAGGCGGTACATAAAGTTGAAGACGTCCTCGCGCTGAATGGACACGTTGACGCCCGAAAGCTCGCCTGCCTCGGCCAGGGCCTTCTGCAGCTCGGCGAAGTCGAGCTTGGACTCGGCGGTGTCGGCCAGCATGGTCATGGTGAAGATGTCCTCGATAATGGACTGCGTGATGTCGCGGATGTCGACGTTGGCCTCGCCCAGAACACGGGTGACGCCGGCGACGATGCCGGGGCGGTTCTTGCCAAGGACGGTGATGACGATACGGGAGGACGAGATCTCGGCCATGGGAAACCCTTTCGCGTGATTGCGGCGCGCGCGGGGCGCTCCGCTACGGTACAGTGTTCATCATTGTACCTGTCTGGCGCAAAAAAGGCGCGCTCGCTGCGGCGTTACATGCCTGCAACATGAGCGTAAGGGGGAAGGCCGTACGGGGAAGAGCCGTCTGGCGCGTGTCCGGCTCGTGTTGGGTTGATTTCCGATCTCAGCCGAACACATTGAGCGGACAGGCCGTTCCCGCAGTCAGCCGAACGCCTCCGACGGCTGATTCCGAACTGGAAGCGGAGGGCATCCCCGCCCTTCGGTAGGGGATACCGCTCCGCGGCGCATGCCGCGGGCGGCGCCCCTACCGGACCACCGTGACCTCAGTTGGGATGGGCCCAGCACTGCCGCGTACTCGGTGAGCTAGAGCCAACTGTTCGTCTTCACGTCGCGTATGGCGATATTTCGGTCGTCCGGCTCGGTGATGCCGTAGCCGAACGCCTGGAGCGTCTCGATGGACTCCTGGATCCTCTGTTGGAACATGGGACCCGGATCGACCCTCGGCCCGAGGTGCCCGCGCCAAAGGCACGGCGTGGCGCGCAGCATGTTATGGATTTTGGAGATGGGCTCGATGTCGGCGTAGACGTTGAGCGTCGCCATGGCGTCCTTGTGGCCGAGGATCGATTGGAGCGCCTTGATATCGCCGCCTTGGCGGATCCACTGCGTTGCGAACGTGTGGCGAAGGCCGTGGAACGTGATCAGCTCGTCGTTGGTGCCCATGAGGCCGTTGGTCTCCGAGAACGTCTTGAACGCCCTGCGGATATAGCTTGTCGTCGCGAAGGTCGCGCCCGGCTCCGACAGGATGTAGCAGTCCCCGATCTCGACCGCCCCGGTAAGGCCGCGCAAGCGCAGCTTTCCGCAGTCGATCTCGTGGGTCTCCTTCAGGAAGGGGAGTAGGCCGACCGAGTCGATGGGGATACCCCTGGCGTCATGGGTCTTGGTGTCCTTGATGAACGAACCCATTCCCTTCGCGTACGCCACCGAGTGTCTGATCGAGATCAGGCCCGTCTCGAAATCCACATCGCACCACCGAAGGCCGCAGACCTCGCCGATTCGCATCCCCGTGTGCAGGGCGAGTACGACCGCCCTCTAATCCTCGGCGGACCAATCGAGTCCGAACTCCTTTCGGGCATCCTCTTCGCTCATGACTTCGAGAAGGTCTCCGGGTTGGCAACGAAGGGCGAGGCATAGCTGCTCGAGTGTGTTGAAGCGAATGCCGCGAATATGCCCTTTTTTAATACGGGACAGGTTCACGGGCGTGGTTCCAATCCTTTCGGCAAGTTCGTTCGAGGAAATCTTTCGCTCGGCCATGATCTTGTCGAGGCGAACAATTACGGGCATGGCGTTTCCTTACGCAATCTCGTCGGAGTCGAGGTACAGCTCTCGGGCGTACAAGAAGAGCTGGGAAAGCATGAACAGGACGATGCCGAGAACCAGAGAGGTCCAATCGAATGATGAAGCGATCTCTTGGGCGCCGACGGCCCCCTCGCCGCCAAACATCGAAACGGAGGTTTTGAGTGAGCCGGCGTAGAGGCTGGTGGCAGCTTGAACAACGAAGAGAATGCCGAGCACCTTCAAGCATGTCGCAGACCCTTTCTTGAAGGGGTCTCCGCTCTTGATCGTCCACACGAGAACGGCGCTGAGGATGGTCGTAGCGATACCGATGACGGCAGGGACCAATGTCGAGATCGCAAGGGCTGGATACGCGGGGGAGTCTGCAATTACAGGGTTGTCGAGCACTTCGATTGCTGGCTTTAAGGAGAACGCCACTTCTGCGATGGCGGTGGCGCAAAGGGTCGCAGAGGCTATCGCACATGCGATGCGGAAGGAATGAAGCCGGGGAGTGCGATTGTCGGAACTCATAATAACCTCCGAAGAATTTAAAAAACTCAGGTTACTTTTTAACAGTTTATGTTAAATTGACTTTGCCGGCAAGTAATAAGGGCCGAGCATTTTGTTCGGCCCCTCTGTTCCGACTGGATGAGGTTAAGGTTGGCGATGAATATGCTCAAAATCTCGAAGGCGATCTTTAGGTCGCTTCTCTCCTCCAGGTCGCTCTGTGTTGTCGTTGTTGCGTTGATGGTTCTTTGTGCTCTGCCCGTCTTCAGGAGCGCGGCTGGCATCGACGGACGGGTCGAATACCTCGAGTCGGGAATAACCCGTGTTGAGCAGGAATTGTCAGCATCCTATGCGGATGCGCTTGTGAATGCGGGGGAGGACGGTGTCTATACCTCTTCATCAAGCATGCCCGCGCTTCTGTACCCTCTTGCCGCGGGACGTCTTATCTTGGCACCGCTCTCTCCCCTACTTCCGTTTCTGCAGATATCGGATGGAGAGTACACCTATTATGACGGATCGAAGGAGTACTTGCTATGGGTCGCAACGGCCGTTGCCGTCTCGTTCCTTGCCGCGCGTCTTAACAAACGTGAAAAGCTCATCATCCAGGCACCGATGGGCGAGCTGGGTAGACTTGTTGCATCGAGCGTATGGGCGAGTGTTTTTGCAATGCTTGCCGTCCTCGCCATCAATCTTCCAGGGATAATCGCCGCGCTTGTGAAGAATGGCCCGGGCTCGCCGTTCTATCCGATAGGCTACATTCAATATGCGACTCCGGTTATCAAACCGGCTTGGCTGGTGTTCGCGCAGACGGCCATCTTGCAATTCTTGGTGGCAGCGTTCATCTCGCTTGTCGTTCACCTTGCCGTGAAGATTGCCAATAACCCTACGCTTGGAATCGTGTTCGTATGTGCCCTGATGGGGCTGACGATGGTTCCCGGGTATTACGGAAGATCCATCGCTTTACGTGAGTTCGCCCTGTTGAATCCCCTTACGTATGCGAACACTGAGTTGACCGTCGGCGCCTATAGCCCGTACCCGACAACGCAGATAGTGAATCTGCCTGGACTTTGCTTCGAGCGTGGTGCGATTGCCCTCGTATGCGCAATCGGGATCGAGGTGCTGGCAATTAGCCTGCTTTGCGTTGCTGGAAAGAGCGGCTGCGCGTGCCCGATATCCCCGATTTGTCTTGAGAGAGGTTCCTTCACTGCATCGAGAACGGCAACTCGTTCGAGCGCTTGTGCCTCCGCCGTTGCATACGTAAGAACGATGGGGAAACTGCTCCTGCGTTCTCCTACCCTCGCCGTATGCGCGATTGCAATGTCGACGACGATGCTGGCCCCGGCTCTGGTCGAGATGTTTCCTGACGCTGATAACGTTTCCGCTGTTCGGTATAGGGATGGGGAGCTCCGTTCAATAGATCGGTATCTAGAGCAGAACGCTGCGAATATGGACGTCGAGGGCAAAGCGGCCCTGGAAGACATGCGGGATGCTCTTTCGGGTTTCGTGTACGCGCCTATGCCTGCGGAGGGGTTTCGAAGCCTTGCGACGTACGAGCGCGCTCGAGGTGAGCTGGGCGCGGCAGATGCGACTCTCCTGCAATCGATCGGAATCGAGCCGGAGACTCCTTCTCGTGCGGAGGCGCGCGCCCTTCTGCTTGAGTCGATCGCGAGCTTGCCGGACCCCAAGGTTTACGAGTTAAGTACGAAGATGCCCCCATTAATCCTCCTTTCGTATCTCCAGGCAGCGCTTCCCTCCTTATTTTTGCTGTTGCCCGTGGTTGTCACATCGCTCGCGTGCACCCACCTGCAGTGTCGTTCCCTTCTGGTTCTCCAGATCCCCGCAACAGCGCATGTGCGTTTTCTGACGGCTGTTGCGCTGGCTCTCCTGCTTGGCTTGGTGCTGCTTTTGGTGTCGATGGTTCCCGCTGTCGTTGTGTCCGTGATTAAGAACGGTGCGGGTGGATCGGAGTATCCCGTCGCTCTCATTCGGGCGGGAGCTTCGACAACGTCCATGGTGGGGGAGGCGGTGTTGTGCAGTATTCCGTTGCTGGTCATGGCATACGGCGTGATTTCCGTCGTCGCTGCGTTGACAGCAGCGATTAGCCGCAACCCCGTTGTCACCGGAATGGTCTGCGCGGTTCTCTTGGTGTTGGGTTCGTTGAGCGCTCATGTTGAAAGCGTGGGCATGGGCGTCGCGCTGCTGGCTCCATTCGCCTCGTTTGATCCCGCTTCCCAGGTGGGGACGATTGGGTTCCTTGGGCGAGGGACGAACGCGATGCCTTTTGGAGAGGTCGTCTGCGCATCGGGCGCTCTGCTGGTGGTCTTGGGCGCCGTATCTCCGTTGATGGTGCGCCTGAGTGTTCCAAAGATCGAAAGGGGATGATCTCGATGATTGACCTTCAAACGCTGACGATCTCTTATGGAAAGAAGGTGCTCGTAGATTCGGTGAACGCTGAGTTTGCCCCGGGTACGGTCTACGGTCTCGTCGCTCCGAACGGGCATGGAAAGACGACGTTGCTGCGTGCGATGGCAGGTTTGCCGGGTCCTCGCGTGGACGGGAGCATCGTTCTGGATGAGGTGCAGGGTACGGGTGCGAGAGAGGTCCGTTCTATGATCTTCTATGCACCTGGTGAGGGGACGCTGCTGTATCCCGGATTGCGTGCGGAAGATCACCTCAAGATGGTTTGCGATATGTGGCCGCATGCTCGCGATATCGAAGAGATAGTGGAACAAGCGCAGATAGGCGAGTTCGCGAAGATGAGGATCCGCACTCTGAGCCAGGGCATGAAGCAGCAGCTTACCCTGGCGATTGCGTATGCGACGGGTGCGCGGTACCTTCTATTAGATGAGCCCATGAACGCGCTCGACCCCAGCAGGGTGGACTTGCATTCCGAGATTTTCAGGAAGCTGGCCGATTCTGGTGCGTGCATCATCATGTCATCCCACATCTTGGATTCGGTCGATAGGCTGTGCGATGAGATTCTGTTTTTGAAGGATGGGAGGCTCATTAGAAGCATTCCGCAAGATGATGCTGCGCCGAAGTCTCCTGGATCCCATTTCGCAAAGCCTGCCGGACGCGCCGAGGGTGCGCTAAGCGCGTATCGGCGGCTCTACGGAGAGGGCGGGTAGAAATGCAAGTTAAAAATCTATGTGGCCAATGTGATACCGTTGAACCCGCGTATCGATACCGCCCAGCCATTCGCCTCGCCCCCGTCGCACGTATCTTCATCCGGTCTGTTACTTTTAATCTAACGATTCTTTGAGGAACGTAGGTGCTTCCAAATGTACTGTCGACTTCTTCTCAAACTGATCCTAAGAGACA
>UQPL01000045.1:0-12115 GCA_900542895.1 uncultured Collinsella sp.
GCACTTCAATCCTCTTCTCGCCGGGCATCACCAGGCCCAGGTCCTCGGATGCCGCGTCCTTGATACCCTCCTCCGAGAGCAGCTTGTCAACGCTTTTTTGCAGCTCATCATTGTATTGCTGGCGAATCTCGACCTGCTTGGCCAAGATATCGCTCGAACGCTTTGCCACGTACAGGTCGCGCACGGGGAAATACAGGCTCACGAGCACCAGGGCAACGACGATGCCGATGAATAGCCCTCGCTGAGGACCGTGCGTAAAGTCATAGATTGCCTTAACCGCCGCGTTGTCGTTGGCGTAGCGCATAAAGTCCGAGCCCGAAAGACGGCTCGAAGGCCTGCTCGCTTTGTCGTGCGTCTGGGCCGAGGGACGCGACGGATGCGACGAACGTGTCGGGCGTACTGGTCCACCTGTCGAAGTATTCACTTGAGCATTGGGGCGCGAGGTGCTTGTCGGGCGCTGCGCGGAGCGGTCGGCACCGGCGTAGGCGGACCCACCGAGCTGCACCGTGCGCGCACGGCGAAGCGACGGCTCACGCGAACCGGCGGAATAGTACCTGTTGTCGTAAATCTGATCCATGTGCGCCTTGTGCGGTTGAGGTTTGTTTGCGCTAAGTATTCTAGTTATAGCACGAGCGCGCGCGCCACCTTCGACAGCCTTTGCTCGACATAAAAAAGGCGCTGAGCCATATGGCCCAGCGCCCAATGGCGGCCATCAGAAGTGGAACGGAGCCGAGTCAACCCCGCCCCCCGCGAGCGCCACTTGTTTAGCGAATGTTGTAGAACGCGGCCTTGCCGGCGTAGCGCGCACTGCCCTCGAGCTCGTCCTCGATGCGGATGAGCTGGTTGTACTTGGCGATGCGATCGCTGCGGCACGGGGCGCCCGACTTGATCTGGCCGGCGTTGACGCCCACGACCAGGTCGGCGATCGTGGAGTCCTCGGTCTCGCCGGAGCGGTGACTCACGATGCAGGCGTAGCCGGCCTCCTTGGCGGTCTCGATGGCCTCGAGCGACTCGGTGAGCGTACCGATCTGGTTGACCTTGACCAGGATCGCGTTGGCGGCACCAAGCTCGATGCCCTTCTTGAGGCGCTCGGTGTTGGTGACGAACAGGTCGTCGCCTACGAGCTGCACCTTATTGCCAATGCGGCGGGTAAGCTCGACCCAGCCGTCCCAGTCCTCCTCGGCCATGCCGTCCTCGATGGAGATGATGGGATAAGTGTCGACGAGCTTCTCCCAGTAATCGACCATCTGGGCGCTCGTGTACTCAACGCCCTCGCCCTTGAGCTCGTACATACCGGTCTCAGCGTTGTAGAACTCGGTGGACGCCGGATCCATGGCGTACATAAAGTCGACGCCGGGCTTAAAGCCAGCCTTCTCGACGGCCTTGGTGATGTACTCGAACGGCTCGGCATTGGTCTTAAGGTTGGGGGCAAAGCCGCCCTCGTCGCCCACGCCGCCGCCCAGGCCGGCCTCGTGCAGCACGCCCTTGAGGGTGTGGTAGACCTCGGCGCACCAACGCAGGCCCTCTGCAAAGCTCGGGGCGCCCACCGGCATGATCATGAACTCCTGGAAGTCGACGTTATTGTCGGCATGCACGCCGCCGTTGAGGATGTTCATCATGGGCGTGGGCAGCAGATGGGCGTTGACGCCGCCCAGGTACTGGTACAGTGACAGGCCCGCCGACTCGGCAGCGGCGCGGGCGACGGCCAGCGACACGCCCAGGATGGCGTTGGCACCGAGCTTGGTCTTGTTGGGGGTACCGTCCGCGGCAATCAGCGCGGCATCGACGGCGCGCTGGTCGAAGGCGTCGAGGCCCACGACGGCGTTAGCGCACTCGTTGTTGACGTGCTCGACGGCCTGCAAAACACCCTTGCCCAGGTAGCGGCCCTTGTCGCCATCGCGCAGCTCGCAGGCCTCAAAGGCTCCGGTCGAAGCACCCGAAGGCACCATTGCGCGGCCAAAGCTGCCGTCCTCGAGCACGACCTCGACCTCGACGGTGGGATTGCCGCGGCTGTCGAGCACCTCGCGACCGTAGACGTCCAAAATATCGCTCATGTTGTCTCCCTCTCACTTGGAAACGGGTTGAATGCTTGGCGACGCGGCTTGCACGCTGTAGAGGCGCGCAGGTTCATAAGTTAGCCTTGTCGCACTTTTTGCATTATGCCCTAAGTTAGCCGAGGGATACACTTGATTTTCGAAAAATTTAGCGGGAACGATGAGGCGTGTCAGCCCGTCGTTCCCGCAGTCTTACTCCCCTGCCTTTGCTGCGTCCCACAGGTCGTTGAGCCCATGGGTCGAAAGCTCGGCAAGATCAACGTGGGCATCGGCCGCCATCTGTTCCATCGCAGCCCAACGACGGCGGAACTTGGCCGTGCTCGCGCGCAGGGCGCTCTCGGCGTCGATGCCCTCTTTGCGCGCAACGTTGACCAGGGCAAAGAGCAAGTCGCCAAACTCCATCTCGCGCTCGGGCGTTCCGGGAGCCTCGGCCTCAAACTCGGCACGTTCCTCGGCTACCTCGTCCCACACATCCTGGACCGTCTCCCATTCAAAGCCCGCGGCAGCCGCCTTACGCGACACTTTCTGAGCCTGCATCAGCGCCGGTAGATGCGTGGGCACGCCATCGAGCAGACCCTCGGGCGCAGCCTCGCCCGCCGCCACGGCCTTGTCCTTAGCGGCCTTCTCGGCAAGCTTGACCTCGTCCCAAATCTTGAGCACCTCGTCGGAGCTGTCGGCATCCACATCGCCAAACACGTGCGGATGACGGCGAATGAGCTTGGCGTCGATATCGTGCGCCACGTCGGCAAGCGTAAACTCGCCGGCATCCGTGGCGATCTGCGCATGCAGCACTACCTGCATGAGCACGTCGCCAAGCTCCTCACGCAGATGCGTGGCATCGTCGGCCTCGATGCAGTCGAGCGCCTCGTAGGCCTCCTCGATCATGTTTTTGCCAATGCTGCGGTGCGTCTGTTCGCGGTCCCACGGGCAGCCGTCGGGCTGACGTAGGCGCCAAATGGTCTGCACCAGGTGCTGCAGCTCGGTCGACGCGTCTACCAGCGTGGACAGATCGCGCGAACCCTCGGTATTTTGCTGAGCCATATGCTTTGCCATGGTTAGTCCTCCTCCATGATCACGTGGCGGAACGCGCCGCCCTCGTAGACGCCGTAGCTGTGCGTGCCGTCCTTGGGGATGCTCACGCTGCCGGGATTGAAGAGCCACAGGCCCGGGTGCGCGGCGCTCTCCCCGTTAACTTTGATGTGCGTATGGCCGTAGACGAGCGCGGAGCCCTCGGGCAGCACGGGCGCGTGGTCGACGCTGTTGTGCATGCCGGCGCCAAAGACGTGGCCGTGCGTCAGGAACAGCTCGCGGCCGGTTTCGTCAAACAGCGTGGCGTAGTCGGCCATGACGGGGAAGTCGAGCACCATCTGGTCGACCTCGGCGTCGCAGTTGCCGCGCACCGCGATGATGCGGTCGGCCAGGGCGTTGAGCAGCGGAATCACGCGCTTGGGAGCATAGTCGCGCGGCAGGTCGTTGCGCGGACCATGGTAGAGCAGATCGCCCAGCAGAACGATGCGGTCGGGCTGCTCGGACTCGATGGCGGAGCAGAGGCGCTCGGTCCAATATGCCGAGCCGTGGATGTCGGAGGCGATGAGGTATTTCATGAGGGATCCTTTCGGGATGGAGTTGACGGATCCGGTCGCGGCGCGCCGCACGATCTTGTTATTCAAATCGCAGCGCCGCGCTCTGGGCCGCCTGCATCACGCGCTGGAGCGGTACGTCGTGCTCACGGGCAAGACGGGCGCAGTCTTCGTACTCGGGCGCCGCGCGCTCGCTGCCGTCGGGCAGGGTGGCCACCTTGACGGACACCTCGCCCCATGGCGTCGTTACGCGCTCAAAGCGGCGTGGCAGGCAAACGCGCTCCATGACCTGGCGGCGGATGGCATTGGTCGTGGTTTCCAAAAAGATAATCGTCTGCAGGCGCTCGATATCCTCGTGGGTACAGATTACCTGCAACTGCCAGCCGGGACGGCCCTTCTTGCAATAGAGGGGCAGCCAGTGCGCCTCGCGCGCACCGGCCTCGCGCAGGCGGTCGGCGGCGTAGGCGAGCACCTCGGGCGACGCGTCGTCGATATCGCATTCCAGCTTAACGATGGTCTCTGGCGCATCGGTCTCGCGGGACAGCGGGGATTTGCTATCGCATGGCATACGGTCCGGCTCCTTTCCGCACGGGCTCGTTTTGTTCACCCAAACGCTAACACATCGCGGGCGGAGTGGATGTGGCGGAGCGCGATGAGCGCGATTTTCCCTGTCCGCAAGAAACCGACACCCCGGCGCGCTCGTCGCATCGAGGGCCGCGCCGTTACAATAGAGCGGATTCGCTTGACGCAAAGGAGCCTCCATGTCTGCTTGCCCGCTGGTCGATTGCCATACTCATACCTCGTTCTCGGACGGGCACGCCTCGTTTGAGGACAACGTCCGCGCCGCTGCTGCGGCCGGTTGCCGCGCCATGGTCTCGACCGATCACCTTACCCTGCCTGCTAGCATGGATTCCAATTGCGAGGTACAAGTTGTCGAGGGCGACCTGCCGGCACATCGCTTGGCTTTTGAGGACGCCCGCAAGCTTGCCGCGCAGATTGCGCCGGAGCTCGAGCTTATCTATGGCTTCGAATGCGATTGGTACGAGGGCTGCGAGCCTTTGGTCAAGCGCTGGTCCCAGGGCGCCGTCGTGCGCCTGGGCAGCGTACATTGGATTGGCAACCCAGGCGATATTGTGGCAGGCGCTGCGGGCACGGCGGGGACGGAGGACGTCACTCGTCCCGATACGCCCGATTCGCGCTGCGGTTGGATCGACGACGACACCGACCTGCATGTTTGGGAAAACTTAGGCGTGCGCGGCGTATGGGAGCGCTATGTCGATGACTGGTGCCGCGCCTGCGAAAGCCCGCTTAACTTTGATGTGATGGCTCATCCCGACCTGGTCATGCGCTTTTCGAAGGAAGGCCTTGCGCCCGATTTTGACCCCGCGCCGTCCTGGAAGCAGATGGCAGAGTGCGCACACGACACGGGCCGCCGCGTTGAGGTCTCGACGGCCGCACCGCGCAAGGGGCTCGACGACTACTATCCCGCGACCGGCCTTCTGCGCTGCTTTGCCCATGCCGAGGTGCCGATTACCTTTGGCTCGGACGCGCACCGCGCCTGCGATATCTGCTGGAACATCCGCGAGGCCCAGGCCCACGCCTACGACTGCGGTTATCGAACCTTCGACATCCCTCATGCCACCGGAGAATGGGAGTCCACGTCCCTCGCCTAAGACTAGTCATTGGAGACACTCTTCACAAATGACCCCTTGGGGACGGAGGAAAACAGATCGTTTCGCTCGCCACCAATGCCCGTGCAACACCGCCCGCCAAAAAGAACGCCCGTTTACTACGATGAACCGCAAACCTCCGACCATCGGCTTAATGCGGAAAATAAAACCGCAGGTAGAAGCGTTGACGATTTGCTCAAAACCGACGTGTGGTCAGCAGATCCAGTTTCATCGTAGTAATTGGGCGTGTTATTTGGCAGCGCCGGCAAAGACTGTTCCAAACGACTAGTCGTTTAAGAACGTCCCCAATGACTACCCAATGACTAGTGGCGGCGGGCGTTGAGTTCGCCAGCCAGCTCGTCGAGGGTAATGCCGTAGCGCTCGAGCGTCACAAGCAGGTGGTAGACCAGGTCGCCGGCCTCGTAGCGAATGTGATCGTGGTCGTTATCCTTGCAGGCCATGATCACCTCGCTCGCCTCCTCGGCAAGCTTCTTGAGCAGCTCGTCCTCGACGTCGGTCAGCAGACGAGCGGTATAGCTCTCCTGCGGCGATGCGTCGCGACGGCCGTGAATCACCTCGGCAAGACCCGTCAGCGTCTCACCAATATTTCCATCCTGAACATTTGCGGTGCGCACACCCATGGTTCAATCCTTTCTGGTTGGCCGAGCGCCTGATCGAGCGCTCGCCCTACGCGAGTTTCTTAAAGAAGCAGGTACGGTTGCCGGTATGGCAGGCCGGACCCGACGAGTCGACCTTGACCAGCAGCGTATCGCCATCGCAGTCGGCCCAGAGCTCCTTGACCTGTTGCATGTTGCCACTCGTCGCGCCCTTGTTCCAGAGCTCCTGGCGGCTGCGGCTCCAAAACCACGTGGTCCCGGTCTTGAGCGTCAGCCCCACCGATTCCTCATTCATCCAGGCAACCATAAGCACCTCGCCGGTGTCATACTGCTGAACCACGCAAGGAATCAGCCCGCGAGCGTCGTACGTAAGCTTTGAAGGATCGGTTATCTCTTCCATTTCTCTCCCCAAATTCAAACTTCGCAGGTCGGCGAGGGTTGTCCAGGTGCCCGAGATTCCGAGCGACAAGCCCGACGACGCGTACTTAAGTACGCGAGGAGGGTTGGAGCCGGAAGGTCGGGTGCCTGGGCAAGCCACAGCGCTAGAAGTCCAACCTCACAGGAATGCCCTGCGACGCCATATACTCCTTCACTTGACGGATGCTGAAGGTTCCAAAGTGAAAGACGCTTGCCGCCAGCACGGCGTCGGCCTCGCCCTCGATCACGCCCTCGGCAAAATGCTCGAGCGTACCCACGCCGCCGCTCGCGATGACGGGGATTGGCACCGCGCGGGCCACGGCGCGGGTGAGCGCCAGGTCAAAGCCGGCCTTGGTGCCGTCGCGGTCCATGCTGGTCAACAAGATCTCGCCGGCGCCGCGACGGGCCGCCTCCTCGGCCCACGCCACCGCATCGATACCCGTGGCGTTGCGGCCTCCTCCGGTAAAGACTTCCCACTTGTCGGCACCAGATGCGCCGGGCAAACCGACGCGCTTGGCATCGATCGCCACGACCACGGCCTGGCTGCCAAACGCCGCGGCGGCCTGGCTAATCAGCGACGGGTCGCGCACGGCCGCCGAGTTGAGCGACACCTTGTCGGCACCGGCGGCAACCATGGTGCGCATGCCCGCCAGATCGCGAAAGCCGCCGCCCACGGTATAGGGAATGGCCAGCTCCTCGGCCGCATGCGCCGCCATCTCGATAGTCGTCGCACGGTTGTCGCTCGTGGCGGTAATGTCCAGGAAGACGACCTCGTCCGCACCCTCGCGATCGTAAGCGCGCGCCAGCTCCACCGGATCGCCCGCATCGCGCAAGCTCACAAAGTTGACGCCTTTGACCACACGGCCATCCTTGACGTCCAAGCAGGGAATCACGCGTTTGGTAAGCATGGGCTATTCCTCCCCTCGAGCGGCGGCCAGCGCCTGGGCCAACGTAAAGTTGCCCTCGTAGAGCGCACGACCGGTAATGGCACCTTCAATCGCGCCCTCACCCACCGCGGCCAGTGCGCGGATGTCGTCGAGCGCCGAGATGCCGCCCGAAGCCACGACGGGAAAACCCGCGACCTCGGCCACATGGCGATACGCCGCCACGTCGATGCCCGTCTGCATGCCATCGCGCGCGATGTCGGTATACACCAGATGCTTAAAGCCCAGCTCGGAAAGCTGCGCCACGGCATCGTCGAGCGCCACACCCGCACCGTCGCGCCAGCCGTTCACCTTGACCTGGCCGTCGCGTGCGGCAATGTCAGACACCAACAGCTCGCCAAAGCCTTGGGCCGCCACCTCGGCAAAACCCGGCTCGGTCACGAGCACCGTGCCTAGTGCGATGCGGCGCGCACCGTAGCCGGCCAACTCGTCGATGCGCGCGAGCGAGCGGACGCCGCCGCCCACGTCCACGAACAGACCGTCGACGCCGCAGATGGCCTCGATCGCCGCCGAATTGGCAGCGCATGCGTCCTCGTCCTCGCCAAAGGCGGCGGACAGGTCGACGACGTGCACCCAGCTTGCGCCCTGCTCGGCAAACGAGCGGGCGACGGCCACGGGGTCATCGGAATATACCTTGCAGCGGCTGCGGTCGCCGCGCTCCAGGCGCACGACCTTGCCGCCGATCAGATCGATTGCGGGAAACAGGATCATCGGCCAGCCTCCTCGACGATGTTGACGAAGTTCTTAAGAATGCGCTGACCCAGCGCGGAGGATTTCTCAGGATGGAACTGGCAGCCCCACACGTTGCCATGGCGCACGATGCACGGGAAACTCCGCGTATAGTGCGTACGCGCCAACACATCGGCGTCATCGGCGTCATCGGCCACCGCATAGCTGTGGGTGAAGTACATGTTGGCACCCTCGGCAAAATCGGCAAGCAGCGGATCGGCCGCACCGGCGGGCGTCATGTGCACCTGGTCCCAACCCACGTGCGGCACCTTCAGGCGGCTCGACTCCAGGCGCGTGCACGAGCCGCGCATAATACCCAGGCCATCGACCCAAGGACCGCCAGCCCGCTCGGAGGCGTTGCCGTCGGCGACCGCGCCCTCGCCCGCAGGCACGCCCTCGTTGCCGCGCTCAAAAAACAGCTGAAGGCCCAGGCAGATGCCGAGCAGCGGAGTCCCGGCGGCGACGGCATCGAGCACCGCGTCCGCCTCGCCGCTCTGGCGCATAAAGGCGATCGCGTCATAGAACGCGCCCACGCCCGGGATGACCAGGCCGTCGGCGCGGCGGATCTGCTCCGAATCGTCCGAAGTGCAGGCGGCGGCACCGGCGCGCGCAAGCCCGCGCGCAACGCTCGACAAGTTGCCCTTGTGGTAATCGACCACTACGATCTTCGGTTCGCCCACGCGACCCTCCTTTTCCCCATTCAAAACCTGCCAAAAAGGGACAGGTTACAGTGAGCCCTTGGTGCTGGGGATGCCCTGCACGCGGGAATCGAGCTCGCAGGCATGGCGCATCGTGCGGCCCACGGCCTTAAAGGCGGCCTCGATAATGTGATGCGAGTTGCCGCCCGCCAGCTCGCGCACGTGCAGCGTGAGCTTGGCGTCGCGCGCAAAGGCGTAGAAGAACTCGACGGCCAGCTCGGTATCGAAGCTGCCCACGCGCTCAGTCGGCACGGGCAGCTCGCAGTAGGCCTGCCCGCGGCCCGAAATATCAGCAGCAGCCATCACGAGCGTCTCGTCCATGGCAATCGCCGCGTCGGCAAAGCGTGTAATGCCCGCCTTGTCGCCTAACGCTTGGCAAAACGCCTCGCCCAGCACGATGCCCGTGTCCTCGACGGTGTGATGCGCATCGACCTCGACGTCGCCTACCGCATGTACCGTCAAATCGAACAGGCCATGGCGACCAAAGGCGTTGAGCATGTGGTCGAAAAACGGCACGCCGGTCGAGATATCGCACATACCGGTTCCATCCAGGTCGAGCTTTACGACAATGTCGGTCTCGCCCGTCTTGCGGGTCACCTCGGCATAGCGGTCCATCTACATCTCCTCCTTCACCAGCGCGGCAAACGCGGCCAGCACCTCGTTGTTTTCCTGCGGGGTGCCCACGGTAATGCGCAGGCAGTCCGCGAGCCCCGGCGCGTAGCTAAAGTCGCGCACCAAAATTGAATACTCGTCGCGCAGGCGCTCGCGCACGTGCGTGGCATGCGGCGTGCGCACGAGCACAAAGTTCGCCGCGCTCGGCCACGCCTCCACGGGCAGACCCTCGGCAGCCATTGCGTGCAGGGCACACAGTTCGCGCTCGCGCTCGGATGCAACCTGTGCCACCACGGGTGCGTACGCATCGCGGGCACGCACGCAGGCAAGCGCGGCGGCCTGACTCAGCACGTTAACCGAGTAGATCTGACGAATCGCCGCGAACACGTCGATGACATCGGGAGCCGCGATCACGTAGCCCAGACGCGTGCCGGCGGCGCCAAACGCCTTGGACAGCGTATGCAGAATCACCAGGTTTGGATGCTCGGCGATAAGGTCTTGCGCCGTGGTGACCGCGCCAAACGAATCGTCGGCAAACTCAACGTAGGCCTCGTCGACCATGACCATGCCGGGGCACGCATCGCACAGGGCCGCGACAAAGTCGAGCGGCGTCACATCGCCCGTGGGGTTATTGGGCGAGGTCACGATCGCCAGATTGCACTCGGGCGCCGCTGCGAGCACAGCCGCTTGGTCGAGCTCAAAGGTCGCCGGGTCGCGCCACACATCGCGCACCTCGGTCTGACAAAGCGACGCAAAGAACGCATACTCACTAAAGCACGGCGGGCAGTTGAGCAGGGTCCGTCCCGCGCCGCCAAACGCCAGCAAGTAGTTATAGAGCAGCTCGTCGCCGCCGTTTCCCACGCAAATATTCTCACGTGCCACGCCATGCCAAGCGACAAGCTCGTCGCGCAGGTCGTTGGACATGGGATCGGGATAGCGGTTGAGCGGTGTGGCAGCCAAGGCCGCGTCGATCGCCTCGCGCACGCCGGCCGGCACGGGATAGGTGTTCTCGTTGGCCGAAAGGTTGATGCGCGTGGGCGTAAAGTTGGGGTCATAGGGCTCGATGCCGGCCAAGTAGGGCTGGACGAGCTCCTTCATGCGAGGCGTCAGCTCGGCCATGTTAGGCCTCCTCGCCGGTCGCGCCGGCGCCATCCGAGCCTGCAGCCGCCAGGTCCACACCCTCGGCGACCGTCGCCACAGCGTCGCCCGGCCAGGCGACCTTGGTCAGGTCGGCCGCAGCCAGCGACTCGGCACTCACGGCATCCTCACCCTGCTCCAGCACGCGACGACGCAGGGCAGCAGAGAGCGCGTGCGCCCACAGGCCCTCGGCCTCGGCCAGACGCTGTGTGGCGGGAGCGTCGGAGAGCAGGCCCTCGGGCGTATAGCAAATGACACTCGAGCGCTTAACGAACTCTTCGACCGAAAGCGGATTGGAGAACATGGCCGTGCCGCCGGTCGGCAGCGTGTGGTTGGGGCCGGCAACATAATCGCCAAGCGGTTCGGAGCTCCAAGCGCCCACAAAGATGGCGCCGGCGTTGCGAATGCCGCCGAGCAAGCCCATCGCATCCTTGCAGTGCAGCTCCAAGTGCTCGGGCGCCACGGTGTTCACGGCCTCGACGGCGGCAGCCATATCGGCGGCCACCACGATGGTTCCTTCGTTATCGAGCGAGGTGCGCGTGATCTCGGCACGCGGGGACTGCGCCACCAGGATGTCGATGCCGGCCTCGACCTCGCGCGCAAACTGCTCGTCGCAAGTCACCAGATAGCAGGCTGCCAGCGGATCGTGCTCGGCCTGGGCCATCAGGTCTGCCGCGACCACCATGGGTTTGGCCGTGGCATCGGCCAGCACGCAGACCTCGGACGGGCCGGCGACCATGTCGATTCCCACGTCGCCCGAGACAATCTGCTTGGCAGCGGCAACAAAAGCGTTACCCGGACCGGTGATCTTGTCGACACGCGGAATGGTCTCGGTACCGTACGCCAGCGCGGCCACGGCCTGAGCGCCGCCCACCATATAGATTTCGTCCACGCCGCCGAGCTTTGCCGCGGCGAGCGTGTAGGGGCTGATCAGGCCGTCCTTTTGCGGCGGCGTCACCATAACCACGCGCTTGACGCCGGCAACCTTGGCGGGAATGGCATTCATGAGCACCGTGGAGGGATATTGCGCGCGACCGCCCGGCACGTAGATGCCGGCCGCGGCAAGTGGGGTCACCTTAACGCCGAGCATCGTGCCGTCCGCACGCGTGGTAAACCAGCTCTGCTCGACCTCGCGCTGGTGGAACTCACGAATCTGGCGCGCGGCCTTCTCGAGCGCCGCGACAAACGCGGGGTCGAGGCCTTCGAGCGCGGCATCGATCTGCTCTTGCGGCAGACGGAAGCTTTGCAGCTCAACGCCGTCAAAACGCTGACAGCAATCGCGCACCGCGGCATCGCCGTTGGCGCGCACGTCGGCCACGATATCGCGGGCAGCGTCGACGATGTTTTGCGGCAGCACACCCTTGCGGTTGAGCTGGTTGGTAACGAGGCGCTCGCCGGGAGCAAGCTTGATGGTCTTCATATCGGTATCCCCTATCGGTCGAGGTTGCGTTTGAAAAAACGAGAGGCCGGGCGGCGGCGCCAATCGGCCCGCAGCCCAGACGTTGGGACGCCCGTGCGTGCTCGCGCTATTGTGCCGAGCCCGCGACGGTCTCAAAATGCTTGTCCTTCACGGCCGCGGCCAGGCGATCTGCGAGGTTGCGCACGCGCGGATCCAGGCGAGCGGCACCCGGGTTGACAAAGAAGCGGGCCGTGCAGT
>UQPL01000046.1:0-11882 GCA_900542895.1 uncultured Collinsella sp.
CGAGATCTGCGCATGTCTCGTGGGCTCGGAGATGTGTATAAGAGACAGGTTTCCGGCCATCCGCCGCGCCAAGCCCGTCGCCTAATCACGTCCCCTCATCAGTTGCGGTGAAATACGGACTGCTGGGCCCAATAAACCCGGCAAACAGTCCCTATTCCACCGCAACTTATTTTGGGGAAGGGGGGTGCACGCCGGGCATACAATGGATGTCGTTGTGTTGAGCTTACCGGGAGGTTGCTATGTGGGCATACGAGACGACGTTCTACCAGATCTATCCGCTGGGCTTCTGTGGAGCTCCGCGCGAAAACGCCGCGCCCGTTGCCGAGGATGAGCTCGCCCAGGCTGCTAACGCCGTGCCCAACCCCGATGCTCCTATCATGAAAATCGCCCAATGGGCCGACTACCTGCAAAAACTCGGTATTGGCGCTGTGCTCATCAATCCGCCGCTCGAGTCCGATAGTCATGGCTACGACACGCGCAGCCTGCGCCACATCGACCGTCGCTTGGGTGGGGATGCCGACTTTGCCGCCGTGTGCGAGACACTGCATGCCCACGGCATCCGCGTGGTGCTCGACGCCGTCTTCAACCATGTGGGCCGTGGCTTTTGGGCCTTCCGCGATGTGCAGGAGCACAAGTGGGACTCGCCCTACAAGGACTGGTTCCACATCAGCTTTGATGGCGACTCGTGCTACGGCGACGGCTTTTGGTACGAGGGCTGGGAAGGCCATTTTGAGCTCGTGAAGCTCAACCTGCAAAACCCCGCCGTGGTCGATTACCTGCTCGAGTCCGTGCGCCGCTGGGCCGAGGTCTTTGGCGTCGACGGCCTGCGCCTGGACGTTGCCTATATGCTCGACCGCGACTTTATGCGCCGCCTGCACGCTTTTACCCGTGAGCTCAAGCCCGACTTTGTGCTGATCGGCGAGACGCTCCACGGCGACTACAGCCAAATCGTCAACGACGAGATGCTCGACTCCTGCACCAACTACGAGTGCTACAAGGGCCTGTACTCCAGCTTTAACTCGGTCAACATGTTCGAGATCGCCCATTCGCTGCACCGTCAGTTTGGCGGCGACCCCTGGTGCATCTACCGCGGCAAACATCTGCTGTCGTTTGTCGACAACCACGATGTGCCGCGCCTGGCGAGCATCCTCACCGACAAGTCCTGTCTGCGTCCCGCCTACGGCATGCTCTTTGGCATGCCGGGCATCCCGTGCGTCTACTATGGCAGCGAGTGGGGAATTGCTGGCGAAAAGGGCGGCCCCGATGGCGACTGGGCGCTGCGCCCTGCGCTCGATGAGCCTGCGCCCAACGAGCTGACGGCGTTCATCACGCAACTCGCACACCTTCGCTCGGCCGACGACGCGGCTGCCCGTGCTCTCAACTACGGTGCCTATCGCAACGTGGTGATCCAGAACAAGCAGCTGCTGTTCGAGCGCGCCTGTGACGGCGCGACGGTACTCGTGGCGGTGAATGCCGTGGGTGAGCCTTACGCCTTTGGCGCTGGCGAACTCAACGGCTCCTTCGTCGACCTGCTTGCCGACGATGCGCCCACGGTCGAGCTGACGGGTACCCTTGAGCTTGCGCCCTACGAGGTGCGCTATCTGTTGAGGGCCTAGATCATGACAGCGCCGGACGAGGGCTATCAACATATTGAGCATGGGTTTGAGCCTGTGTTCGACCACCACTCGCGCGTTTTGGTGCTCGGGTCGTTTCCCTCGGTGCTTTCGCGCGCCAATGCCTATTATTACGGCAACCCTCAGAATCGCTTTTGGCGTGTGATGGCCACGTGCCTCGGTATGCCTGTGCCGCCCAACGAGGGCGATCCTTTGGCAAGCGGTGAGCCCGCGACGCTCGATGCCTCCATTGCCGCCAAGCGGGCCATGCTGCTGAACGGCGGCGTGGCCCTGTGGGATGTGATCGAGAGCTGCGACATTAAGGGCTCGAGCGACGCGAGCATCCGTAACGTTGTGCCGGCACATATCGAGCGCATTACCGATGCCGCGCCGATCGAGGTCGTTGTCTGTAACGGCGGTACGGCAGGGCGACTCTACAAACGCTATCTACAAGAGCGGACGGGGCTACCCGCCATCGTGCTGCCGTCGACGAGTCCTGCCAACGCGGCGTGGCGTTTGGAGCGGCTTGTCGAGCGTTGGCACGAAGCCGTTGACTGGGCTGTTATTTAATTTAGATTTTTGTTTGAGCGTGGGCGCCCAGACGTTTCAGAACGCCTCGCCAGATCGGCGCGGGCACGGCTGGCTCGGCGCAAACCATGCCGTCGGCGTCGACGTTGGCGGCATTGCCGCCGCCAAGTCGCTGTGCATGCTCGACGGAGCAGCCCATGCGCACAGCGCCCACAAGCTTATCCATCGCTTCCGAAAATGGCCGACGCAAGAGGCCCATACGCGGGGAGTGGCGAAGCGCTGCGATGCCGCTGCCGGCACAGATGACAACGCCGTCGCACCATGGCAGGTCACGTAGAATACATGCCCGGTACAGGCGGTCGAGGACTTCGTCCGCCTGTTTGTTGTTTTTGGACAGGGCCTGGACGACGACATAGATGCGTGTCTCTGTATTCCCAAGGCGATCGAGCACCTGCTCGACAGCGATCATAGCCTCATCATCAAATGCATCATCAACAGCTAGCACCATGCCATCGACTGCACCGGCATCATCCGCCTCCAAGTCGACCGGGTGGGGGAGCGCGGTGCCAGAAAGCCGAGCATAGGCCGCGATGGCATCCTGCAGGTCCCAGAGCAAAAACTCAAGATCGGCGCTATCGGGAATGCTGATATACGCAATGGTCTGCAACGTTTTTGGTACATCGCCGCGCGTGATCGTCTCCATACCGCCTCCTTTCCGGCTCGTTTCCGTTTAGGTTACACCGTCTGGTGGCGTCTCGCCGCGCTATCCTAGTGCAACCCTTACGAAAGGAACGTCATGCGTCTGCCCATGAATACCTCGCTTGCCACGCTCAAGCCCTCCGGCATCCGTCGGATCAACGCGCTCGCTGCCCAGCACCCGGGATGCATTGCGCTCGCGCTCGGCGAGCCCGATTTTCCCACGCCCGATGTGATTAGCGCCGAGGTGACCGCTTCGTTGGACCGCGGCGACACGCACTATCCGCCCAACAACGGTCGCCCCGCCCTGCGCGAGGCACTGTCTGCCTACATGGGGGACGCGGGCCTGGCGTTTTCGGCCGACGAGGTCATCCTGACCGACGGCGCGACCGAGGCCCTGTCGGCAACATTCATGGCTATGCTCAACCCCGGCGACGAGGTTATTATCCCCACGCCGGCCTTTGGCCTGTACGAGAGCATCGTCGCGGCCAACCACGCCAAAGCGGTCTTTTTGGATACGGAGCCTACGCAATTTCAGATTGACGAGAACGCACTTCGTGCTTGCGTGACACCGGCGACCAAGGCCATCGTCATTTGCACGCCCAGCAATCCCACGGGCTGCATCCTCAACGCGGCATCGCTCGATGCCGTGGCACACGTGGCAGAGCAGGCGGGCATCTACGTGGTCTGCGACGACGTGTACAACCGTCTGGTCTACGTGGACGGCTACGAGCGATTTGCCCAGCGCCACCCGGAGCTACGCGAGCAGACGGTGGTCATCGAGAGCTTCTCCAAGCCCTGGGCCATGACCGGCTGGCGCTTGGGCTGGCTCGCAGCCGCAGCCCCCGTCATCGCCGAGATCGCAAAGGCCCACCAATACCTAGTATCGAGCGCCGTCTCCTTTGAGATGGACGCCGCGGCCCGAGCCCTGACCGTCGACCCAACTCCCATGCTCAATGTCTACCGAGCCCGCCGCGAACGCGTGCTCGCAGCCTTAAACGCCATGGGCCTCGACGTAGTGGAACCGGCAGGCGCCTTCTACGCCTTCCCCAACATCAAACAGTACGGCCTAACAAGCGAAGACTTCTGCATCAAAGCCATCAAAGAAGCAAACGTAGCCCTAGTCCCGGGCGACTGTTTCGGCACCGAAGGTCGCGTCCGCCTCAGCTATTGCGTTTCCGATCAAGATCTGGACGAAGGTCTCCGCCGCCTATCCACATTCGTCTCAACCCTGTAGCCATCAGGGACGCAACACATCAGCCCACCGACATAAGGGTTATGCGTGGGGCGCGCCGGCCAACGGCAACCCTGGCTGCCCCAAAGTCAACACAGGTCGCGCCGCCAAAGGCCAGGCGCAAGCTTTTCGTAGATTCCGCACGAGCCGAAGGCCACTTAATGTGGCCTTCGTGCGAGCCCAGGACCTGACCGAGCGAAAAGCTTGCGCCTGGCCTTTGGCGACGCGACCGAGATGGTGGAATTGTGTACAGCCCGGTTTTCCGTTGACCGACGCCGGGGTCCCCGCCATAATACTTTCGGTTCACGCACGAATCCGCTGCCAGAGACAGCCGGTGCAAACGGGCATCGCCCGCGAGCTTAATGGGATATCCCGCCAGCCGAGGTGGTCGAGTAGATATGTCTTCTCGCCCCCGTCGCTCATGCAGCGCGGGGGCTTTCTTTTTGGACATGCCCCCGTCACGTCCTTGTGGCGGACCGTGCCCGGAAAGAATTCGAGGAGGTGTAATTCATGCCCCAGCAGTACAAAATCGACAAGGTTGCAGAGATCGAGTCCCGTATCGCCGAGAACGCCGGTCTGTTCGTCGTCAACTACAACGGTCTGACGGTTAAGCAGGCTCAGGAGCTGCGTCATCAGCTTCGCGAGTGCGGCGCCGAGATGAAGGTCTACAAGAACAACCTGGTCAAGATCGCTCTCAAGAACCAGGAGCAGCCCGAGCTCGACGAGATCCTCGCCGGCCCCGTCGCTTATGTGTTCTACGAGACCGAGCCGGTCGAGGCCGCTAAGACCCTTAAGGACTTCTCCGCTAAGTCCAAGGGTGTCCTTGAGATCAAGGGCGGTATCTCCGACGGCAAGGCCGTTTCCGCTGATGATGTTAAGGCTATCGCCGAGCTGCCCACCAAGGATCAGCTTCTCGGCCAGATCGCCGGTCTCATCTCCGGTTTCGCTCGCGACATCGCTGTCTGCGTCAACGGCGTTTCCTCTGGTCTCGCTCGTTCGATCCAGCAGGTCTCCGAGCAGAAGGCAGCCTAGTTGCTGTTTTCACCTGCGGCGGCAACGCCGCACCCTTGGCGCATTCGCGCCGTGTTTTAACTGATCTCCGTGCATCCGCACGGAAACCGAAAGGACTTAGAAATGGCTAAGCTTACCACCGATGAGATCATCGATGCTCTTAAGGAAATGACCCTTCTCGAGGCTTCCGAGCTCGTCAAGGCTATCGAGGACACCTTCGGCGTTTCCGCCGCTGCTCCTGCCGCTGTTGTCGCCGCTCCTGCTGCTGGCGCTGCTGAGGCCGAGGAGAAGACCGAGTTTGACGTCGTGCTCGAGGGCTTCGGCGACAACAAGATCCAGGTCATCAAGGCCGTCCGTGAGCTCACCAACCTTGGCCTGAAGGAGGCCAAGGAGGTCGTCGAGGGCGCTCCCAAGGCTGTTCTCGAGGGTGCCAAGAAGGAGGACGCCGAGGCTGCCAAGGAGAAGCTCGAGGCTGCTGGCGCTGCTGTCACCCTCAAGTAATCAGGCTCTCTCGCCAGATTTCTTTGCAGACGGGGTTCGCATTGCGAGCCCCGTCTTTTTTGTTTTTCGGTCCCTCAACATCGGTTGCTCAAACTGCCATGTTCTGTGATTTGTGTCGTATCGGCTGCCTTGCCGTTGGGCAATAAAATTGCACCATTCGAGCAATAATTTGCGTTGACCTGCTGAAGAATTGTCTCTGCCTTGTAGCGACATATAGTTCCAGCGGTAAGATGCTTGGGTATCGCAATTTGGTCTGCGGCTGTGTGCCGCACGCATGGGGCGCTTTTGCGCCTGCGAAAGGATCTTTGAATAACATGAAGGCAATCATCCCCGCCGCCGGTCTTGGCACGCGTTTTCTGCCTGGCACCAAGTGCACGCCCAAAGAGATGCTGCCGGTGCTCGACAAGCCCGTCATTCAGTATGTCGTTGAGGAGGCGCTCGACCCCGAGGAGGTCGACGATGCCATCATCGTTACTTCTCCCGGCAAGCCTGAGCTGCTGAACTACTTCCAGCCCGATCGCTCGCTTGAGAACCTGCTGCGCGAGCGCGGCAAGAACGCCTATGCCGATGCCGTCGCCCATGCTGGCGGTATGCCGGTCGACTTCCGTTATCAGTACGAGCCCAAGGGCCTCGGCCATGCTATCCGCTCTGCTGCCGACGCCGTGGCAGGGGAGAACTTCCTGGTTCTTCTGGGCGACTACGTTGTGCCTAACCGCGACATCTGCGACAAGATGCTCGCCGTTTCCAAGGAGCACGGTGGCGCTTCGGTTATCGCCGTCGCTGCTTGTTCGCCCGAGGAAGTCAGCCGCTACGGCGTTATCGCTGGCGAGCGCGTCGGTTCGCTCGAGGGCGCCGAGGACGTTGCCGATGCCGAGCCGGGCGCTGTCTGGCGTATCGGCGGTCTGGTCGAGAAGCCCGCTCCCGAGGCTGCTCCGTCCAACCTGTACATCGTCGGCCGCTACCTGCTGAGCCCGCTGGTCATGGACCTGCTGGCAGATCAGCAGGCCGGCAAGGGCGGCGAGATCCAGCTCACCGACGCCATGGCCCGTTCGCTCGACCGTGAGGCCATGTATGCAGTCGTCATCGACCCGCTGTCGGGCTACGACACCGGCACTCCCTCTGGCTGGATGGCCACTAACGCCCTCATGGCTGCAAGCGACCCCCGCTTTGCCGATGCCTTCTGGGACGCCATCGACGAGCGCGGCGGCTTGATGCGCAAGTAAGCCTTCGGGCATCGACATTTACGGGTGCGGACCTCGGTCCGCGCCCGTTTTTTATAAGAGCTGCGATTGCCGCCCCTTTGTTCACAGAAAATATATGAACAGATGTTCGATACGCATATATCTACCTGCATTTTTTCTGTCGAAAAACTTTGCTACTCCAAAAACTCAATCGCGTCAAGGCTTTTCTTGCCCAACGGTCGGTACCTGATAAACTATTAGGTTGCGATAACTGGCGAAGCTATGCCTCGCCAACCCACCGAGCATTTCCGTGAAGGAGGAAAAACCTGGTGACCTACGCATACACTGCCACTGAGCGCAAGCGCGTCAGCTTCGGGAAAATCCCGGAGGCCATGGAGCTCCCCAACCTTATCTCTGTTCAAAGGGAATCCTTTGAGCGTTTTAAGGACGAGGGCCTTCGTGAGGCGTTCAAGGAATCCAGCCCCATCCAGAGCCAGAACCATGTTCTCGAGGTTACCTTCGGCGAGCATCAGTTCGGCGACCCCGCGCACACCGTTGAGGAGTGCCGCGAGAAGGACATGACCTATCAGGCCCCGCTTCTGACCGACGTCCGTCTCACCAACAAGGAGACCGGCGAGATCAAGGAGCAGCTCGTCTTCATGGGCGACTTCCCCATGATGACCGATCAGGGCACCTTCATCATCAACGGTACCGAGCGTATCGTCGTCTCGCAGCTCGTCCGCTCCCCGGGCGTGTACTACAGCTCCGAGATGGATTCGGGCAAGCAGATCTACAAGGCCCAAATCATCCCGTCCCGCGGTGCCTGGCTTGAGTTTGAGGTCGACAAGCGCGACCAGCTCATGGTCTCCATCGACCGTAAGCGCAAGCAGAGCGCCACGATGTTCCTGCGCGCCCTTGGCATCGCCGTCACCAACGACGACATCATCGAGCTGCTCGGCAACTCCGATGTGATTAAGCGCACCCTGGAGCGCGACACCGCCCTCACCCGCGAGGATGCCCTTATCGAGATCTACCGTCGCCTGCGCCCGGGCGAGCCTCCCACCGTGGACGCTTCCCGCAGCCTGCTCGAGGGCCTGCTCTTTAACCCGCAGCGCTACGATCTGGCCCGCGTCGGTCGTTACAAGGTCAACAAGAAGCTCAACCTTACCACCGAGGAAGAGGTCACGGTGCTCACCGACGAGGATATCGTCGCGACGCTGCGCTACCTGCTGTCCCTCGCTGCCGGCGAGCAGGGCTTCAAGGTCGACGACATCGACCACTTCGGCAACCGCCGCATCCGCACCGTCGGCGAGCTCGTCGCCAACCAGTTCCGTATCGGCATGAGCCGTATGGAGCGCGTCGTCCGTGAGCGCATGAGCTCCCAGGACATCGACGAGATCACCCCGCAGTCGCTCATCAACATCCGTCCGATCGTGGCCTCCATCAAGGAGTTCTTCGGTTCCTCGCAGCTCTCGCAGTTCATGGACCAGGCGAACCCCCTGACCGGTCTGACCCACAAGCGCCGTCTGTCCGCACTCGGCCCTGGTGGTCTTGCCGGCCACAAGTCGGGCTCCAGCCGCCGCACCAACGTGCCGACGGCCGTCCGCGACGTTCACAACTCGCACTACAGCCGCATGTGCCCGATCGAGACCCCCGAAGGCCCCAACATCGGCCTGATCGGCTCGCTCGCCCTCTACGCCCGCGTCAACGAGTATGGCTTCATCGAGGCCCCGTTCCGTCGCGTCGAGAATGGCGTTGCCACCGACCAGATCGACTGGATGACCGCTGACGAGGAAGAGAAGCACGTCATCGCGCCGGCCAACACGCCGCTCGATCCCAAGACCAACGAGTTCATCACGACCGATGCCGAGGGCAAGATCGTCCGTCCGCACACTGTGATCGCCCGTACCCGCGACTTCGACGGCTCCTTCGGCGCTCCCGCCGACGTGCCCGTCGAGGACGTCGACTACATGGACGTCTCGCCGCGTCAGATGCTCTCCGTCGCAGCCACGCTGATCCCGTTCCTTGAGCACGACGACGCCAAGCGTACGCTGATGGGCGCTAACATGCAGCGTCAGGCCGTGCCGCTGGTTCACCCTGCCGCTCCCTATGTCGGTACCGGCATGGAGCGTCGCGCAGCTCTGGACTCTGGCGAGGTCACCCTGGCCAAGAACGCCGGCGAGGTCATCTTTGCCGACGCCGCCAAGATCATCGTCAAGCATGCCGGCGGCATGGACGAGTATCACCTGGCCAAGTACCAGCGCTCCAACCAGTCCACCTGCATCAACCACCGTCCGCTCGTGCGCGTCGGTGACACCGTTGAGCAGGGTGAGCCCCTGGCTGACGGTCCTTCGACCGATCATGGCGAGCTCGCACTGGGCCAGAACCTCACCGTGGCATACATGCCGTGGGAAGGCTTTAACTACGAGGACGGTATCGTCGTGTCCGAGCGCCTGGTGGCCGAGGACCTGCTGACGACCATCAACATCACCCGTCACGAGATCGATGCCCGCGACACCAAGCTCGGCCCCGAGGAGATCACCCGCGAGATCCCGAACCTCTCCGAGGACATGCTTGCCAACCTCGACGAGGACGGCATCATCCGCATCGGCGCCGAGGTCGGCCCTGGCGACATCCTGGTCGGCAAGGTTACCCCTAAGGGCGAGAGCGCTCTGACCGCCGAGGAGCGCCTGCTGCGCGCCATCTTCGGTGCCAAGGCCCACGACGTCCGCGACACCTCCCTTAAGATGCCTCACGGCGCTTACGGCCGCGTCATCGACGTCGTCCGCTTTAGCCGCGAGAACGGCGACGATCTGGCTCCCGGCGTCAACGAGCAGGTGCGCGTCTACGTCGCCCAGCGTCGTAAGATCCAGCAGGGCGATAAGATCGCCGGCCGCCACGGCAACAAGGGTGTTATCTGCAACGTTCTGCCGGTCGAGGACATGCCCTACATGGCTGACGGTACCCCGATCGACGTTATCCTCAACCCGCTGGGCGTTCCTTCGCGTATGAACGTCGGCCAGCTGCTCGAGTGCCACCTTGGCTGGGCTGCTGCCTGCGGTTGGGATACCGAGCAGGCCGACTCCGACAAGTACGTCCCCGGTCCGTTCTTCACCGCCACGCCCGTCTTCGACGGCGCTAAGGAGGACGAGATCGCCGAGGTCATTCGTCGTGCTAACAAGAACATGCTCAACAAGGCCACCGCTGCCTTTGGCGATCACATGCGTCCCGAGTTCGTCACCCAGCTTGACGAGCGCGGCAAGACCCGTCTGTTCGACGGCCGCACCGGCGAGGAGTTCCGCGAGCCCATTACCGTGGGTACGTCCTACATCCTCAAGCTCGGCCACATGGTCGACGACAAGATCCACGCCCGTTCGACTGGCCCTTACAGCCTGGTTACCCAGCAGCCTCTGGGCGGCAAGGCCCAGTTCGGCGGCCAGCGCTTCGGCGAGATGGAAGTTTGGGCACTGTACGCTTACGGTGCTTCCAACGTCCTGCAGGAGATCCTGACCGTCAAGTCCGACGATACCGTGGGCCGCGTCAAGACCTACGAGTCCATCGTCAAGGGCGAGAACGTTCCTGTCCCGGGTATCCCCGAGTCCTTCAAGGTTCTCGTCAAGGAGATCCGTTCCCTCGCACTGGACATCGAGCCCATGCACGATGCCGACGAGGACGCCTCCGCCCCTGTGACCGCCGAGGAGACCTCTGCTCTCGACGACCTGGCTGCGCTCGCCGGCGTTGACGCCGACGTCGAGGCCCAGGATGCCGAGACCGCCGAGGCACCCGAGGCTGTCGCCGCCACGACCACTGATAAGGAGTAGTTGACTGTGGCAGATTTCGAAGCTACTGATTTTGACTCGGTAAAGATCTCCCTTGCCTCCGCCGACCAGATCCGTTCCTGGTCGCACGGTGAGGTCAAGAAGCCGGAGACCATCAATTACCGTACCCTCAAGCCCGAAAAGGATGGCCTGTTCTGCGAGAAGATCTTCGGTCCCGCCAAGGACTGGGAGTGCTCCTGCGGCAAGTACAAGGGCATCCGCTTTAAGGGCATCGTCTGCGAGCGCTGCGGCGTCGAGGTCACCTCGGCCAAGGTGCGTCGTGACCGCATGGGCCACATCGAGCTCGCCGCTCCCGTGTCCCACATCTGGTACTTCAAGAGCCCCACGAGCTTCCCGATGAGCCGTATGCTCGACATCAAGTCCAAGGACCTCGAGAAGGTTCTGTACTTTGCCAGCTACATCATCACCGAGGTTGACTACGAGGCTCGCGAGGCCGACGCCGACGACCTGCGCGAGGAGCTCGCCGCCGATCTGGAAGAGATCGATGCCGAGTGCGCCCGCCAGATCGAGTCCCTCAAGGAGCAGGGCGACCCCGAGAACTTTGACGAGTTCTCCGACGAGGAGCCGCTGACCCCCGAGGAGATCGCCTCCGGCATCGTCGACATCGAGGAAGAGTGCAAGGACGAGAAGCAGCTCCGCACGGACGCCTTCAACGCCTTCATGAAGCTCACTGAGCGCGACCTCATCTCCGATGAGCCGCTGTTCCGCGAGATGACCCGTTACTACTCCATGTACTTCAAGGGTGGTATGGGTGCCGAGGCCGTCCGCGACCTGCTCGCTGCCATCGACCTCCCCTCCGAGGCCGAGAAGCTCAAGGCCATCATCGCCGACGAGGATTCCCAGAAGCAGAAGCGCGAGAAGGCCGTCAAGCGCCTTGAGGTCGTTGACGCCTTCCTGAAGGGCGGCAACAGCCCCGCGAACATGATCTTGGACGTCATCCCGGTCATTCCGCCCGATCTGCGCCCGATGGTCCAGCTCGACGGCGGCCGCTTCGCCGCGTCCGACCTCAACGATCTATATCGTCGCGTGATCAACCGTAACAACCGACTCAAGCGCCTGCTCGACCTGGACGCCCCTGCGATTATCGTGAACAACGAGAAACGCATGCTCCAGGAGTCCGTGGACGCCCTGTTCGACAACGGCCGTCGTGGTCGCCCGGTCTCTGGCCGTGGCGGTCGCCCGCTCAAGTCGCTCGCCGAGGCCCTCAAGGGCAAGCAGGGTCGTTTCCGTCAGAACCTGCTGGGTAAGCGTGTCGACTACTCCGGCCGTTCGGTTATCG
>UQPL01000047.1:0-11721 GCA_900542895.1 uncultured Collinsella sp.
ACGGTAATTTCAACTTGATACTTGACAAGTTTTGTATAAACAATTATTTGTTATCGAATGCAGAGAAAACGCCCGGTCAAGCCGATGTACCGTCGGTTTGACCGGGCGTTTTCTCTTTGAGGCCATGAGTCTCGTCAGGCTGCGAGCTAGCCGGCTATCGCTTGGAATTGACGCGGTAATGGAAGATCTCGGGGTGTGTGCGAGTGTGCGTCACCTCAAACAAGATGCCATCCGAGGTGTACGACTGACTCTCCATGACGGCAACGCAGTTGTATTTGCCGAGGTCAAGATAGCTGCAGTCCTCATCGTTGGCGAGCTCGACACTCACCGTACGACGGCTCGCCATCACTTTGACACCGCGCTTGTGCTCCAGATAGCCGTAAATAGAATCTGCCGCGATCTCGGGAGTCAGGCCCTTGGCGATCGACGCCAAAAAATAGCCATGGTCCACTTGGCGCGCGTTGCCGTTGAGGCTTCGGACACGCACTACGCGAATCAACTCCTCGCCCACCTTAAAGCCCAGGTGACGAGAGAGTTGCTCGGTGCAAACCAGATGTTCGAAAGACTTAACGTCCGTCGATGCAACGGCATTGTTGCGCTTTGCAAACTCGCCAAACGACTCAACCTCTTCGAGTGCGCCCAACATGTCGGTTTCGCCCTTAAGCCAAATAACGCGCACGCCCTTGCCGTGTATGGGCTGCACAAACATCCCGTCGGCCAGCATGCTCAAAGCGCGGCGGACGGTATTGCGCGTGCAGCCAAATTCCGCGGTCAGCTCGGCTTCGGTTGGCAGCATCTCCTGAAACGCATAGGTCCCATTAATGATGCGCGAGCGTATTTCTCGGTAGATTCCTTCGTATATCGCTTTTGGCATTGTTTCACCTCTACATTATTCATTTCCGGCTAGGCACGATAGCATTTCTTAAAGTTGTTTAAACCGAATATCGGTGAAGCGACAGGATTTAGCCGTTGACGGTTTCTGTCATGCCCAAATCGGTTTCGCTCAAAACTGCCGGTACGACACTCGTCTGGTCCTCTACAATGAATCCATTGTTTAAACGTTTCCCCACGCGCAACGCGCCTCGATATTCGGAAGGCAGAACATGCTGCAAAAAATCCAACGCTTTGGCGGGGCAATGTTCGCGCCCGCCATGCTGTTTTCTATATCAGGCCTCATGGTCGGCGTCTCCGCTCTCGCAACGACTGCGGACATCGTCGGCGATCTCGCCGTATACGGAACCCCTTGGTACGCTTTTTGGACCATCATCCAGCGCGGCTCGTGGACGGTCTTTAAACGCCTCCCGCTCCTTTTTGCCGTAGCGCTGCCCATCGGTCTTGCCCAAAAACAACCGGCTCGTTGCTGCCTCGAGGCTCTCGTCGCCTATTTTGCCTACTGCTTCTTTTTGAGCGAGATCATTAAGCTGAGCGGAGACAATCTTGGACTTAAGTACCCGTCGTCTTTGACCTCCGCTAGCGGCATCACCATCATCGACGGCATCAAGACGCTCGACACCGGCATTATCGGCCCGCTGGCGGTATCGGCAACCGTCGTCGCCATCCATGACCGCTTCTACGATGCCAAGGTTCCCGATTGGCTCGGCACCTTCTCGGGCTCCTCGCTGGTCTACCTCATCAGCTTTTTTGCCGTGTTTGCCCTTGCCGCTATCTCGGCCGCCATCGTGCCCTCCGTATACGCAATGACCGAAACGCTGCGCCATGCACTTACGAGCGTCGGCCCCTTTGGCGTGGGCATCTTTGTGCTTTTGGAGCGAGCGCTCGAGCCCATGGGGCTGCACCACCTGCTCTACATGCCGATCTACTACGACAACCTGGTCATTAACGACGGCATCTACGCCACGTGGAGCAGCTTGCTCCCCATCCTCTCCCATAGCACGCGCCCCCTTAATGAACTTGCGCCGTGGGCCGGTTTTACCGCCACCGGCTGGGTCAAGCTCTTTGGCCTTCCCGCCATCGCAGCCGCGTTCTACTCCACCGCAAAACCAGAGCGCCGCGCCGGCCTTAAGGTCATCCTTTTGCCCGCCATCGTCGCCTCGGTGGTTTGCGGCGTTACCGAGCCACTCGAGTTTCTCTTTATGTTCACCCACCCCGGGCTCTTTTTGCTCTACGCCGTCTTATCGTCTTGCCTTGCCACAACCATGAATCTCTTTGGCATCGTCGGCATCTTCTCGGGCGGCCTCATGGAGATGGCAGCCTTCAACTTTATTCCGCTCATGCGCACGCATGCCGGTGCCTATCTTTTGGCGCTCGGTATCGGCCTTGCCTTTAGCCTCATCTTTTTTGTTAGTTTTCGAGCACTCATCTTGGTCTATGACCTTAAGACACCGGGCCGCGAGGATCATGTTGCCAATCGCGCGGCAATCGATTGTTTAACGGGAAGCGACTTTGCCAAAGAGCAATCCCCCAATGACGAGGTCGATAGTCGATCCGATCAAGATCACGTCCTCGCTGAGCGGGTAATTCAGCTTTTAGGTGGCGTTGGCAATATCGTGGGCGCAACCAACTGCGCCACGCGCCTGCGCGTCGAGGTCGCAGACCCTTCCATCGTTGCAGATAACGCGTCGTTTGTCGCGGTGGGCGCCAAGGGCCTCATCATTACCGGCAAGACCGCCCAGGTGGTCATCGGCATCTCCGTTCCCCGCGTTAAAGAGCATTTTGACCAGATCATGGGCCTCGAGCCGGAATTTGTGCCCACCACCTCGGCCTCCCCTGCCGCCAGCGCAGCCCATAAGCGCGGCGATATCTGCTTCTTCGATATCGACGGAACGCTCGCCTGGCAAGACCCCAGGCTCGCCCAAGACCTTCCCGAAGACGAGCGGGACCTCTCCCCCTATCCCAACGAGGCGGTTTCGCAGGCAATCCGCGAGTTTGTCGCCAACGGCAACATGGCCTTTATCTGCACGGGGCGCACCCTCAGCTGCATCCACCCCAAACTTCTTGAGCTGCCCTGGACCGGCATCGTCTGTCTTGCGGGCGGTTACGCCGAGATCAACGGACACGCAATTCGCGATCTGTCGATGACGCCCAGCATGCTGCAGCATCTTGCCCCCTATCTTGAGCAATCGGGCGAGGTCATCCGCTTTGAGGGCCTCAACGGCGTCGTGCGCATGAGTGCCGATGCCCCCGATGCCCCCGGATACGCGCGCACCCTGGGCGACGCAGTCACGCAGCTGCAACATTACAGTGTCTACAAGATCTTGATGTCTACATCGCTCGCCAACCACATCGCTCAAGATAAGGCACTTGAGCCGCTGCTGTGCTTTAACGAGCTCGAACTCGAGGTAACCGAAATCTCGCCCCGCGAATGCACGAAGCGCGGGGGCATCCAGTCTGTACTCGACGCCCTCGATCCCCACCATGGAACCGTATACGGCATCGGCGATGCCAGCAATGACGTCTCGCTGATGAACGCCGTCGATGTCGGTATCGCCATGGGCAACGCGCCGGACTATCTCAAGGATAAGGCCGATTACGTGACCGACACCGTCGATCACGACGGCGTCGTTGCGGCGCTCGAGCATTTTAGGCTGATTTAGGCACGCTCCATCAAACGCACGCCCGTTGTCCTAAATCGCCAAAACTGCCGCGCTAAACGCCCTGATGTGGCAATATGTTGTCTGCATATTGCATCAATGCAACCTCAGAAAGAATGCGAGAACCCGTGTCCAGTCCGTTTACCAGCTTTTTAGCCCAGCACTTTGACCAGATTAACGACTATCTGGCCACGTTCTTTGACGGACAGGCGACCTCTGCCGATATCGAGCGCTACCTGTATGCGCCGCTCTCGGCTTTTACCGCCAACGCCGGCAAGCGCCACCGCCCGCTTATCTGTATGCTCGCCGCAACCGCAGTGGGCGGCAGCTTTGAGAGCGCCCGCAGCGCCGCGGCAGCCATCGAGCATTTCCAGTCGGGCGCGCTGATCCACGACGACATCGCCGACAACGGACAGCTTCGTCGAGGCAAGCCCTGCATGCACCTTACCGAGGGCACGGGCCTTGCCATCAATTGTGGCGACCTGGCGCTCACCATGGTCACCAAGACGGTTCTCGACGACCCTACGTTTGAGTCCGACGTGAAGCTGCGCGTGCTCCACGAGCTTACCGAGATGATCGTCCGCACCATCGAGGGTCAAGCACTCGACCTGGGTTGGGTCCGTGACGGGCGCTTTGATATCTCGGTTGATGACTACCTGGACATGGCGACGCACAAGACCGCGTTTTACAGCGGAGCCACGCCGCTTGCCGCCGGAGCCATTATCGGCGGCGGCAGCGATAAGCAAATCGAAGCGCTGCGCGCCTTTGGCCTGCACACGGGCCTTGCCTTTCAGATTCAGGACGACCTGCTCAACCTTGTCGGCACTAAGGAAGCCGCCAACAAGGACTTCCGCACCGACATCACCGAGGGCAAGCGCACGCTTGTCGCCGTACACGCCCTCTCTGATGAGCGCCACCACGACGAGGTCGAGGCGATTCTTTCCTCGGGCACCGATGATCCCGCGCAGCTCGCACACGCCGTGGAGATCTTCCAGGAAACCGGCTCCATCGATTACGCCCACACTTACGCGCTCGACCTGACCGCTAAGGCCAAAGCGGCCATCGAGAACGTTGAGCTTGATCCGCACGCACGCGAGCTGTTCCTCTCCATGGCAGATTTCTTTGTGGAGCGCCTTAACTAACGGGGGTAATAAAACCTGTCAGCAGCGTATTTAGGCACAACTTGCTACACTGTTGAGTGCATGTTTATGCATCCCTTTGCGTTGTCTATCCGACAGACGCTCAAATAGTACGAATGGTACGCCGAAAGGGGTTCGTTCATGGAACCTATTACAACGGGCATGCAAGGAGCAGCCGTCGAGGACGTGCAGTCTCGTCTCCTGCAGCTCGGCTACACGATTGATGCCGCCGAAGTCACCGACAAGTACTTTGGAGCCACCACTGAGCAGGCCGTCAGCACTTTCAGGCTCGACAGCGGCCTTGCTGCTGGTCATGCCGTCGATATCCCCTGTTGGAGCGCCCTTGTAGACGCTTCGTATAAGCTGGGCGACCGCACCCTCTATCTGCGCATGCCCAATTTTCACGGCGCCGATGTGCAGGCCCTGCAGCGCGCTCTCAACGTTTTGGGCTTTGCCTGTGGCGAAGACGACGGCTACTTTGGTCCGCATACCGAGGCCGCCCTGCAGCAGTTCCAGGAAAATGTCGGCCTGTTTGCCGACGGCATGGCCTTCCAGGACACCTACGCCTACATCAACCGCCTGCACCATGTGTGGGAGGGCAAGCCCTCGGTCACCGAAGCCGAGTCCCGCATCGGTTTTGCTCGCGCCGCCAACGTGCTCGAGCGCTTCCAGATTGCCGTTATCGGCGAGGACCCCATCGCACGCAGTGTTGCGTCGCGCATGTGGAATATCGCCACGGCAACGACCGACAACAGCGGCATGATGCTCTGCGACTCCGAGGTCCCAACCGACGTTGACCTGGTACTCGAGATCGCAAGCGACGAGCTGCCCGCCGACGCCGCACCGCGCGCCACGATTGCCCTCGCCGAGTGCCACAACCTGGCCCAGCGCATCCGCACTGCCAATGTCGCCGCGCAGCAGAAGCCGGCACGCATTCGCATTGAGCTCACGGGCATGACGCGCTACAACGGCACCTTCACGGCCAGCGACGCGCAGACACTCGCCGTACGCCTGCTCGATGGCGTTTGCGATGCCCTCGCAGATTAGGTAAACTAAACGAGTTGCTTTTGGGCAACACCACACATTGGGACGTAGTTCAACGGTAGAACTCCGGTTTTTGGTGCCGGCTGTTGGGGGTTCGAATCCCTCCGTCCCAGCCATTAAAATTGAGCGCCCAGAGTCCATAACGGCCCAGGGCGCTTTCTTGTGGGCAAGCGGAGGGATTCGAACCCGCAAGGGTGCGAAGCCGAGGAAACGCGAAGGCGCCCCAAGCCCATTAGGACCAAGAGCGCCTTACATCAAGAAAATATCAGCCCCGTTCCGAAAAGCGAGCCGTCATCTACAAAATGGCGTGTGGCCCCGACGGGCCGGGCATTAAGTTTGTCGCGAGTTCCGCACGAACAGGAGGCCACTTAACCTCGATGTTTTGGACGTGACAGCGAGAGGGGCCCTGGTATGGCAAGGTGACGTGAAACAAGGCGGCGCTGACCTTCTGGTCGCGCCGCCGAAGTTGAACGTCAGATTGCCGTGCCAGGGCCCCTCGCAGCGTCAAGAAGTCCGCCGTTCGGTAGAACGGCGGAATCTAATTGTTCAGCATGCGGTCGAAGCTTCCCGAGTCGCCATCCCGATAGTCTGCGGTCATCAGAATCTCCTGCGGAATGCGCCCGCCTTCACGCAGCACGTTGCGGAACTGCACGCGCGTAACCATGGGCAGATCCTTGATCGTCGCTGCCAGGTTCTGCGGCACGCCCTGGTTGGCAGCCGCGGGCTCGCACTCGCCGCCGGCCTTCACGCGACGCTTATGCTCGGCGAGCATGGCGCGGTACATGCCGGCATGCAGGCGAATCTCAACCACATTGGCATTGCGAGCCTGCTCGACGATGCGCGCGCCCTCGCGATCGATATCGCCCACGTAGTAGACGTAGTTAAAGCGATAGCCAATCTCAGCCAGATAATCATCCAGTGCGTGCGAGACGCTCGCCTTGCAGCCGCCGCCAAAAATCACGCCGCCCACCTTGGTACCAAAGAGCTTGGCATGTTTGCGTCCGCGCAGGAGCTTGACGATCTCGTCGTAGGTATCCAGGTTCTCGACCATAATGAACGGCTTGTCGGCACCCAGCGTAAAGAAGCCCGTAAAGTGCACGGGGCGATTGGGGGCGACCTTGATCGCCTGCATGCTAATGCCCTTTTCGGTCATACGTCTGATCAGGCGCTCACCGTGCTTGCCGTCAAAAGCCTTCTCGTCGTTAAAGATCTGGTAGGCACGCTGGCGGCGCGAGGCAACCGGCGTATCGGCACCTCGGTTCTGCTCGATCCAAGCCTGAATGATTGCGATTTCCTCGGCAATCTTGCGGTTGGACATCTCGTTGTGCTGAGTGCGCTGCGGAGCCTTTTTGCCGTCCTTGCCCTCGACCTTTACGATCTGTGTCTGCTGCTCCTTGATCTTAGAGAGCGCCGTAGGCGTAGGGACAACTTTGAGCAGCTGCCTGCCTAAAACGCGGGCAAGGGCAAACGCCGAGACCTCGCCGTGGACTGCCGACTTGGGCTGCTGGGCAGCGGTATCTGCTGCGGTAGACTCCGGCTTCTTCTGAGACTTGCGCTTAGAATCGCCTTGGGAATTGCGCTCGCGCTTCGGCATAGGCGCCTGCTTCTGCGGACGATCGGACTTACTCTCCTTCGCTGGCTGGCGCTTAGGCTGCCCCGAAGAAACCTCGACCTTCGCATCCTCGTCCTGCGGCGTGGTCTTCTCGGCTGCAGTCTCGGCATGGGAACTGCGGCCCCCACGATGGCGACGGCGGCGAGGCTTGCTCGACGCGCCCTGCTCCGCCTGCTCATCAGTAGGCTGCTGGCCCTTGGCCTCGGCATCAACCTCAAGCTGCGGCTCAACAGGCTTCTGTTCGCGAGCCGCCGGCTCAACGGCCTTCTTGTCCTTCTCGTCCTGAGTGGTCGAAGCCGGCTCGCTCTTCTCCTGACGCCTTACGGGATACGCGCGCCCCGCAAAACCACGTCCGGGACGGCATGAACCCGGAGCCTTCTTGGCCGGTTCATCGGACGCGTCAGCAGCCTCGGCGGAATCCTGGACCTCGCATGCAATACCTCGCTGCTCGGCCTTAAAATGGGCACCGCGGCGACGCTTGGGCTCCTGGATCTCAGTATGCTCTTGAGTGCGAGTCGGCTCCTGCATCCCGACGGGCTTTTCCTCGACGGACTCAGCATCCGTCTCACCCTTTTGAGCAACGGCGCGACGGAAGCGCTCCTGCTGGGCGCGGCGCTGCGCATCGCGCTTGCCACCCCCGCCAAAACCGCCGCGTCCCGCCTTGGCCGTAAAGGCACGCACGACGTTCTCATCGAGCAACTCATCGGTATCGACATGCTCACGCGGGGCAACTTCTTCCACAGCAGGCACGTCAGCGGAATCCTCGACGACAAAATCCTCGACGGACTCGGCAGGCTGCTCCTGGGCATCGCGGATCTCGACATTGATGGTATAGAACGCCGGGCGCCCGTTAATGCCGCTACCCTCGATCTTGGTCACAATATTTGCCGCGATAAGCTCATCGCGCATCGCCTTGGTGTCACATTCCTTATCGACGGAGCGAAAAATTTGCGCCAGCGCACTCGACTTAATCTTGAGCGCCTTGCGGCAGAGCAGGTCGTAGGCAACCAGCTTGGCACGCTCGGCAGAAAGCGACGTCTGGCTGCTCAGACGCTCAGCCAGGGCATCGACATTATTTTGGTTATCGGAATATACCGTCTTGGCCACGGGGCCCCTTTCATATGTACACATATACGTCTATATGGTACAACGCGCGCCCTTATCCACGCAAAACATCTGCGAGAACACTCGAGCGTCACCCGCTTTTGCATGAAAAAAGGACCGAGCCCGCGAAGTCGCGGACCCGGTCTTTCCGAGTCATATAGATGTGACGTTCAACTCGTCAGGTCGACTAAGCCTTGGCGGCCTCGGCGTCGGCAGGAGCCTCAGCGGCAGCGGCGCGGCCGTACTCGGCCTTGCCCATCTCGGACCACTCGGGCTCCTCGTCGGGCATGGAACCGGCCTCCTTGCCGAAGAGCTCCTTGAGGCAGTTGACGGCGACGATGAGGCCCAGGACCATCAGCAGGACGGCGAAGACAAGCTGCAGGCCCTTGGTGGCGGCGACGGAGACGGCGGCCGTGGTGGCGGTAGCCGGGATGGTGCCGAAGAAGCCGTAAGCCTGGACAGCGGCCATACAGCCCATGGCGCTCTGGACCAGCGAGGTGAAGGTGCAGCAGAGCAGGAAGACGACGGGCACGTAGAGCATCCAGCCCTTGCGGCCAGTGCACTTGCAGAACACGGCGAGGGTGATCATGGTCATGCCGCCGAGCAGCTGGTTGGAAGCACCAAAGAGCGGCCAGATGTTGGCATAGCCACCAA
This sequence comes from uncultured Collinsella sp., assembly GCA_900542895.1. Taxonomy (GTDB): domain Bacteria; phylum Actinomycetota; class Coriobacteriia; order Coriobacteriales; family Coriobacteriaceae; genus Collinsella. The sequence continues at coordinate 9,105 of UQPL01000047.1, forward strand.
AAGCGAGGGCGAGACCGGGAAGCAGGGTGACGACCGTGGCGAACCAGGGGTTGCCGAGGACCTTCATGTAGCCGGCCTTGGACTCGATGGCCAGGGCGTCGTTGGTCTGGGCAAAGAACTCGGAGAACGAGGTGCGGGCGATGCGGGCGACGGCGTCGAGCGAGGTCAGGGCCAGAGCGGAAACGTTCATGGTCATAAAGACGGTAGCGAGCGTGCCGTCAACACCGAAGGCCTGCATACCGCGGGAGATGCCAGCGGCGAAGATCTGGAACGGGGTGGAAGCGACGCCGGCGTTGAGGGCGCCGGTACCGGCGGTGTTCATGTCGGAGAACATGATGCCGGCGACGATGATGGCAAGGATGCCGACGAAGGACTCGACGATCATGGCACCATAACCGACCTTGACGGCGTCCTGCTCCTTCTCGACCTGCTTAGAAGAGGTGCCGGAAGAAACGAGGCTGTGGAAACCGGAGAGAGCACCGCAAGCGACGGAGACGAACAGGACCGGGAACATCATGCCGGAGGCAGTGGAGAAGCCGGTGAAGACCGGAGCGGTGATAGTGGCCTGACCGTTGACGCCCAGGACGACGATGCCGAGGACAGCGCAGACGATCATGACGATCATCATGATGGAAGTGAGGTAGTCACGCGGGGTCTTGAGCATCTGGATGGGCATAGCGCCAGCGAAGACAAGGTAGACCATGACGACGGCGAACCACTGGAACTTATCCAGGTAGACTGGGAACTGCATACCGACGGCGAACATGAGAACCATGAGGACAACGCCGGTGACGAACTCGGCAGCGCCGGTGAGGTTGAACTTCTTCTGGGCCCAACCAAAGGCGATAGCGACGAAGGTGAACAGGATGGAGATGGTACCAGCGCAGCCGGCGGCATAGGACTTGGTGAAGTCGATGGCACCGGTAGCAGCACCAGAAGCGTCAACGGCCGGGGTGAACATGAACGTCTTGCAGACCATGTCGGTGAAGGCGGCGATGACGATGATGCAGAACAGCCAGCAGAACAGCAGGAACAGGCGACGGCCGGTCTTGCCGATGTACTTCTCGATGAGCTGAGCGAGCGACTTGCCGTTGTTCTTCATCGAAGCGTACAGGGCACCAAAGTCGTGGACGGCGCCAAAGAAGATGCCGCCGATGAGGACCCAGAGCACGACAGGCAGCCAGCCAAAGGCCATGGCGACGATCGTACCCGTGACAGGGCCAGCACCGCAGATCGAGCTGAACTGGTGCGAGAACGCGGTGAAGGCGGAGACGGGCGAGAAGCTCTTGCCGTCCTTCATACGCTTGGCCGGCGTGAGGGCCTCTTTGTCAACGCCCCATTTGTTGGCCAGCCATCGGCCATAGCCCAGATAGCCGCAGGCGAGCACCGCCGCGGCCACAACCATGAGCAAAACTCCGTTCATTACATTTCCTCCTCTAAAAAGAACTTCCTAGACATAAAAAATGAGGGCCGTCGGTTGCGCTCGACGGCCCTCATCTTTATCAGCCGCCCGTTATCGTACGGGCTAGCTGTATGTGCTAACCCGCATCAGATAATTACTACGCTGATAATGTTTAGCTGATGCGTGAACATGTCTAAGAAATCCTCTTCAATCATGATGCGAACGATCCGTGCGTGTTCACATCCCCCAGTGGTTGAAAAGGAGTATGAAACTTTAGTTACCTAAAGTCAACGCAAATTTGTAATGAATTTTCACCTTTTTTGGATTTCTCGGTATAAAACGCCACTGACCTCGGACTTTACCCCACGACAGTTTTTGCATGAGAGATGCCCCTGAGAGCCGCGGGAGCCGGGCGGCGCATATGAACTTTCCTGCTCTACAGTCCTGCGCAAGACGGAAAGCACATTAAGTGCTTTCCTTTGCGTGCGGAACTCGCGATAAAGTTCATATGCGCCGCCCGGCTCCCGCGGCTCTCAGGGGCTCCCATCCCAAATGCGGAGCAAAGCTCCGCACACCAACTTTTTTCTTTCAGCTAAAGAACGCCGAAAATTCGACGCTGGCTTGTTAACCTTGCTGGACGTTGTCGACGCCAAACCAGCCCAGAAGCTATATCGATACAGAAAGGTCCCCGGACGGAGGGGCCGGATATAAGGTTTATCGCGAGTTCCGCACGCAAAGAAGGCCACTTAATGTGGCCTTCGTCTTGCGCAGGACTGTAGAGCAGGAAACCTTATATCCGGCCCCTCCGTCCGGGGACCGCACCGTACCAGCTACAGCGTCATGTTCGGATCGGCGTCGACGTCGAACGGCGATATTTCACCTCGGTCGAATTTCCGGCGGGCGACCTCCGCGATCATGGCTGCGTTATCGGTACAGGCAGACAAGGGCGGCACCGTTACGCGAATCCCCTGACGCCCAAGCTTCTTGATCATCATCTCGCGCAGATGCGGGTTGGCCGAGACGCCGCCACCGATGCAGTATTCCTTGCATCCGGTAGCGTGCAGTGCATTTTTGGCCTTCTTGTACTGCACGTCAAAGACAGCTGCCTCAAACGAAGCCGCCAGATCGGGAAGGTGAATCGTGCGCCCGGCCTTGGTCTCTTGCTCGATGTAGAGCGTCACCGCCGTCTTGAGGCCCGAAAGCGAGAAGCGGTAG
>UQPL01000048.1:0-11692 GCA_900542895.1 uncultured Collinsella sp.
GCGTAGAGACCCACGCGGATGTGAGCAAGGACGAAGTCAGTACCGGTAAAAGCGGTTTCGGGGTCGGTGGTGTAGTTGAACTCAACCTCGGGGGCGTTCTCGTGGAAGTAGATCTCGCAGGCCTTGGCCACGGTCTCCTGGCGCTCGGCGTTGTTGTCGTAGAAGGTCACCTTGTTGACCGGGAAGCGGTCGCGCTCCTCAAGCAGCATCAGGGCAATGCCCGGAGTGAAGGTAGAGCCACCGCCGGCAATGGTCACGGCATAGTTTTTCTTGGACATGATGTCCTCCTCATTCTGGCCGCTTGCTCAATCCATCCCCGCACGCGGCCTGTACGGTTTGGAATTGTTACCTAGAAGTGGAGTTTTTTATCTCTAGAATCGGCCTTGCGGTGCATACCGGCTCTACAAGGCCGATTTTTTCGATGGACGATGGTTTACAGAAGAGTCTCGAACTTCAGAAGACTCTCGAACTTCTCGCGAACCTGCGGGACGGTAAGGCCAATGATGACCTGGATTGACTGACCTTGGACCACCAAGCCATGCGTACCGATCGCCTTGAAGGAAGCCTCGGGTGCAACGACGCTCTTGTCCTTGACGTTAACGCGCAGACGGGTAGCGCAGTTAGTTACATCGATGATGTTATCCGTGCCACCGAGCAGATCGAGGATGTTCTCGGCAAGCACCAAGCGCTCATCATCTTTACTCTGGGCGACCGATTTGCCAGCAGCAGCACCGCCCTGCTTTTGCTTGTAGTCGGCCTTGGACTTGAGCTCGACCTCAACATCGTCATCCTCGCGACCGGGGGTCTTAAAGTCGAACTTGACGATCAGGAAACGGAAGACCACGACCCAAAGAGCGGTAAAGCACAGACCGACAAGGATGGAGATGGCGTACTGCAGACCGTGTGCGGCCCAAAGGGGCAGCCAGTCCCACGAGAGCATCGAGATGATGCCGCCGTCGAAGATGCCCACGACGCCAAGGAGGTTTTGAGCCATGCAGCCGAGCGCTCCGAGCACGCAGTGGACGACGAACAGGCCGGGCGCGATGAACAGGAAGGTGAAGTCAAGCGGCTCGGTAATACCGCAAAGCATAGCGGTAAGGGTGACCGGGATCAGCAGAGCCTTGACGCGCTGCTTGCGCTCGGGTTTGGCGGTCATATAAAACGCAATGGCGACGCCAAGCGAGCCGAAGACTTTAGTCCAACCAGGGCAGGTATAGGCGGCCCAGGGTGCGGCATCCTTAAGAGCAATGCTCGGATCGGCAGCCAGTTGGGGCAGGATGTTGGCCCAAGCGGCAAAGATGCCGCCGTTGACCGCCGCGTTGTCGTAATAGAACGGCGTATAGATAAAGTGATGCAGGCCTGTAGGAATCAGCACGCGCTCGAAGAAAGCAAAGACGCCCACGCCAAACGTACCGGCGGAAAGGATGAATCCCTGGAAGGCGGCGATAGCAGCCTGAACATGCGGCCATACCAGGCAGGCGATAATAGCGACCGGAACCATAACGAAGAAACCGATCATATAGATGAACACGGAGCCCGAGAACACGCCCAGCCACTCAGGAAGTTCGGTGTCGAAGTACTTGTTGTGAAGCATCGTGGCGATACCTGAAATGATAAGCGCGCCCATGATGCCCATATCAAGCGTTTTGATGCTTGCGATAGTGGCAAGACCAGTACCGCTGCCCGCCTCGACAGAGTAGTCGACTCCAAAGACAGGGCCCCACTGCCCCAAGATTGTGCTTACAAAGTAGTTGAAGGTAAGGTAGATGGCCAAAGCCTCCATGCAGCAGCGAGCGTTCTGCTTGTTCGCGAGCGAGATTGGCAACGCTACGCAAAACAGCAACGGCATCTGGTTAAAGAGCGTCCAACCACCCTGGAGCAGCACATTCCAGCAATCAAACCAAAGATGACCCGCTGTGGCCATCTCGCCAAAGATCGCCTCGGTGGTAAACAACGTACCCAGGCCGACGACGATTCCGGAAAATGCGAAAAGAATTGCAGGCGTGTACATTGCACCGCCGAAACGTTGTATCTTTTGCATCATGACGGGGAATCCCCCTCTCTTCATTCGGAGCGGCTGCGGTTTTGGCTTCACTCGAGACCGCAGACGCGCCGTTTGCGTGTACCTCGTGCAATAGGACGGGTGGGCCCGCTTCCCTGACTTCTTGCGCTTCCATTTTTATCATATCACTTATCTAGACAAGTTAGTATAAATACTATGGTCGGTAAACGGTTGATTATTTGCCGTAAACGGTATATGTCCAGTATTTCGCCTGCTGAATCTGACATAGCTGATGGCTGCATTATAAATTTCTTTTCTACTTGTCTAGATGTGCTTGTCTATATCTATAGACATACCTATACTTCATTACAACATTCACCGCTACGTTAAGGAGTCACCATGAAAAGCGCGGTCTTCTATGGAAAGCACGACCTCAGAGTCGAGGAATCGGCAAAGCCGGCCGTGGGCAGGCGCGACGTTCTGATCAACGTCAAAGCTTGCGGCGTCTGCGGTACCGACGTTCATATCTATGAAGGCGACAAGGGTGCAGCCGACGTTACCCCGCCCACGATCCTTGGTCATGAGTTTGCGGGCGTTGTCGAGGCCGTGGGCAGCGACGTCGCTGGCTTTAAACCGGGCGATCGCGTGTGCATCGACCCAAACCATCCCTGCGGCTGCTGCGAACCCTGCCGCGACGGAATCAACCACTACTGCGAGCATATGACCGGTTACGGCACCACCGTTAACGGCGGCTTTGCCGAGTACTGCTCCGTCGATATGCAGCAAGTCTACAAGTTGGGCGATCACACCAGCTTCGAGCAGGGCGCCATGACCGAGCCCGTCGCCTGCTGCCTGCACGGCATCGATATGTGCAACATCAAGCCCGGCAGCACAGTTATCGTTATCGGCGGTGGCATGATCGGTCTGCTCATGATGCAGCTTGCTAAAAACGCCGGCGCCACCAAGGTTGTCTTGCTCGAGCCTGTCGAAGGCAAGCGCGAGGTTGCGCTCAAACTCGGCGCCGACCTGGCAATTGATTCCATCCACGAGGACGTCCCGGCCCGCCTGAAGCAGGAGGGCGTCGGCAACGTCGATGTCGTTATCGAGTGTGTTGGCAAGCCCGTCACCATCGAGCAGGCCATCCAGATCGCCGGCCACAAGGCCACGGTTATGATGTTCGGACTTACCAAGCCCGATGAGACGATCACCGTCAAGCCCTTCGAGGTCTTCCAGAAGGAGCTTGTGCTCACCTCGTCCTACATCAACCCTTACACACAGCGTCGCGCGCTCGAACTCATCGACTCAGGCAGGCTCGACGTATCCTCGATGGTCGCAAAGGTAGCCTCCCTCGACGAACTCGGCGCTATCCTGTCAGACCCGGCCCTGCGTGCCATGGGCAAATATATAATCGACCCCGGCAAGTAAATCGATTGACACCTGCGCGGGCGGCCCTCATCCGTCGTTCACGCGCCCAGCTCTAGGAGACCGTCATGGCGCGAGCCATCTTCCAAACTATTTATGACAACGTGAAGCAGTCGATTGACGACGGCACATACGCCTATCAGAGTTATCTGCCTTCGGAGACTGAGCTCACGCAGCTGTTTGACTGTTCGCGCATGACGGTCCGTCGCGCCATCTCGATGCTTGCGGCAGATGGTTACGTGCTCCCCCAGCAAGGCAAAGGCATGCGCGTCATTCGCAACATCAGTGACGAGAAGAGTCGTGGCGGCGGCGGACTCGAGACCTTTAAGGAAATCGCGACCAGCCGAGGCTTTGAGCTCAAGACTGTCACCACCGTCTTTGAGCTCCTCGTCTGTAGCAAGGCACTCTCCAGGATTACCGGGTTTCCCGAAGGCTGCGAGCTTACGCGCGCCAAACGCATCCGTTATGCAGACGGACATGCCGTGTGCTCCGACGACTCCTATTACCTAAGCTCACAGGTACCGGGACTGACACCCGAGATTGTCAACGACTCGATCTATCGTTACCTCGAAGAAGGCCTTGGCATTAAGATTGCCACGGGCAAACGCGATGTAACGATTGAGCATCCCACGCCCGAGGATGCACGCGTGCTCGATCTCGACGACTTTAACGCACTCGCCGTTGTACGCGGACAGACCTACAACGCCGACGGCATCCTTATGGAATACACCGAGACCAAACAGGTCCCCGGGTTCTTTTTGCTCCATGAAACCGTGACGCGCAACGGTACCGGTCGAACCGTCCACCAAAGTAGCATGAACTAACCATTTATTAGTTGCGGTGGAATAGCTCCTAGAATGGCCCGCTTAAGGGCAAAACAGGAACTATCCCACCGCAACTTTTTTGGCCGGTGGGGCAGTACCTGTCCCACCGGCCATCATTTACGCTCTTTTAACTAGTCCGCGAGCTTTTCCACCTGGTCGAGCATCTTGTCAAGCTTGGCCTTTGCCTCAGCCTTGGCCTTCTGGGCCTCTTCGTGAGCCTTCGCCTTCTGGGCGGCCTTTTCCTCGGCCTCGGGATCGACGACGATCAGGTTGGATGCATCGTGTTCAACCAACTTGAGCGCATGCTCGGGGCACACCTTGACACAGGCTCCGCAACCTAGGCAATACGTGGATTCCAGTGCAAAGCGGCCGCTTCCCACCAAATCGCAGGCGAACGTAGGGCACGCATTGACGCACTCGCCGCACGACGTGCACTTGTCAAAATCGCATTCCGGCGTGCTCACCTGCATGTTCTGGGCAAGCTCGGGATGGTTCTGCAGTGTCGAGAGCACCAGCTGCCGCCCATGGGTGAGCGAACGGCGACGCTTAGTCGTCGTGGTGCCGCACATGGTGTTGAGTGTGCGCTCGAGCTGCGTGATCTGGTGACGGTGGGCCTTCAACTTCTGCGTCACCGAGGCCAGCGCCGCAGTCGCTGGGTTGAGCTTAGTCACGGTTAGGCCCGTGGTGCGGGCGATTTTTTCCATGTACTCCTTGCGCTCGTACTCGCGAAGCTTATGGCACTTGAGGCTCTTGGGGTCGACCTCCAGGCCCATGCCCGTACCGGCCCACTCCTCGGCAGTGGCGATGGCCTCGCCCAGAATGTCCTCACCACCGGTGTTGCGGCATTTATCGCACACGCCCAACGGCAGGTACACACTCACGTTGGGATAGTCCGCCAGTACCGAGAACCAGGTCTCGGCCGTAACATCGCCCACGCAGGCGACGACGACCTCGTTTTCGCGCGGCATGCGCTTGAGGGCGCGCGTGCAGGTGACGTAGGCGGTCTCGTGGCTCGTAGCAGCAGAGACGATATCGTCATACAGGTTTTTGGGCGCCAAGCGCGGCGAGATGATTGCCTCGGTCGGACAGGCAGCGGCGCACAGGCCGCACTTGCGACAGGAGTCAAGGATCTCAATGGCGTCTTCCTCGACCTCGATAGCGTTGACCGGACACACGTCCATGCACGCGGTGCAGCCGCTCTTTTCGTTTTTGCAGGTCAGGCACGGAATGGTGTTGCCGCGCGGGCGCTCCTTGTAGTCGGCAGGATTCCACTGCGGCGCCGACGGATCGAGTGCATCGGTCACGCCGCCAAGCGGGTTTTTAAGAAAGTCGAAACCCTTGCTGATCTCGATAATGTCATCAAACAGATCGTGTTCCTGCGCCATGCGCGGCCCCTCCCTGAGCAGTGCAAACAAGCAAGAGATAATGATACGCTATCGGCCCACGCCTCGGGCAAATTACACGCGGAGCATCTTTGCGGCAAATAGCCTATGCCTATCGCCGCCTCGATTGCACAAGGTCAATCAGGCGCCAAGCTATGCCTCGCACATGAGCTGCACGAGCTTTTGTTTGGTCACCTTGGCCTGCTCGTTGGCCATATTGCGCTCGTTTCTAAAGACCGCATTTGCAACACCCTGCAGATCGGCATCGGAAATCTCGCCAAGACCCAGCTCCTCGAGCGTCGTCGGCAGACCAACGCGCTGGCAAAACTCGAGCACCTGATCAAGCTCGGCCGCACGCTCCAGGCGCAGCTGCACCACCAGGCCAAATGCCACAGCCTCACCATGCATGGCCTTGCACTCGGGCAGAATCGTCAGGCCGTTGGCGATGGCATGGGCAAGCGCTAGGCCACCGCTCTCAAAGCCAACACCCGAGAGCAGAATATTGCACTCGATCAGGCGCTCAACCGCCGGCGATATACGCCCCTTCTTGAGATCGCGCTTAGCAGCCACACCGCACTCGATGAGCGTGTCATAGCAGGCACGAGCCGCAACCAGGGCCAAGTGCCCCGGCGTGCCACCGTGCTCGTTGGCGCCGTGCGCCGCGGCGCACGAACGCGCCTCGAAGTACGTTGCCAGCGCATCGCCCATACCAGCGACCGTCATACGCAGCGGGGCCGACGCGACCACGTTGGTATCGACCACGACCAGGTCTGGATTCTTCTCGAGCATCAGGTAGCGGTCGAACGACCCATCCTCGTGATACAGCACCGAAATCGCACTGCACGGACCGTCCATCGAAGCCGCCGTGGGGCATACGCACAACGGCAACTCGGCATAAAACGCAACGGCCTTGGCGATATCGAGCATCTTGCCACCGCCAATACCCACCACCATGTCGCAATACTCAGCCTGGGCTTCCTTAGCCATTTCGACAACGGCCTCTTCCGTACACGGACCGTCATAAATCTTAAAGAACGGCTCACTCAGATCGTCGTCCAGAAATCCATCGACGATCTGCCTGCACAGCCGATCCTCGGTGCCCTGGTCAAACAAGACATAGGCAGCGCAGCCCAACCATGACAAATACCTGCCTTGACGCGACAGTTCGCCCGGCCCCTGAACATACCGGCCTGGACCGCCGTAAACCATAGGAAGCGCCATACGAGAATCCGCCCTTCATCAAACAACGATTGGTGCAAAGTAACCTTGCCCCTTTGCACCATAGCAAAAAAGGGGCAAAGCCATCTGCCGGCTTTGCCCCTTCCTTAGCTTGATTTACTCATCCATGAGATAGTAGTGGCCCAGCGCGTCGGCACCCAGGATGGCGTTTGCGACCATCTCGGGCGTCACCTCAAACGGCATGTTGCACATGGTGTCATCGGGCGCGCAGGCGGCCTCGGCAACAATCATGGCCTTCTCGCGCGTAACCTCAGCAACGCCCAGCTCCTTGAGCGTAACGGGCAGGCCCAGCTCAATGCAGAAGCCCAAGACTTCCTCGAGCTTCTCGGTCGGGGCATCCTCGAGTACCAGTTGGACGATGGTGCCAAAGGCGACCTTCTCGCCGTGATACATGCTGTGACACTCGGGCAGCATCGTCAGGCCATTGTGGATGGCATGAGCAGCAGCAAGGCCCGAGCTCTCAAAGCCAATGCCCGAAAGCAGCGTATTGGCCTCGATGATGTGCTCGACGGCAGGCGTGAGCGCACCCTTCTCCAACGCGACCTTGGCCTTGACGCCATCGGCCATAAGCGTCTCGTAGCAGAGCTTGGCGAGCGCCAGGCCGGCCATGCCGCCCTTGCCGCCGGCGCAGGTGCCGCCGTCGGCATCGTGCGTTGCCTGAGCCTCGAAATAGGTTGCGAGCGCATCGCCCATACCGGAAACCGTCAGGCGCACCGGGCTCGCCGCGATGACCGTCGTATCCATCAGGACGATATTGGGGTTTGCCTTAAGGAAGAGGTACTTGTCGAACTGGCCGTCGTCGGTGTAGAGCACCGAAAGTGCCGAGCACGGTGCATCGGTCGAAGCGATGGTGGGGCAAATGATAACCGGAGACTCCAGGTAGTAGGCAACGGCCTTGGCGGTATCGAGGATCTTGCCGCCACCGACACCGACGATGATGTCGCAACCGTTGTCGCGAGCGAGCGCAACCAGGCGATCGACCTCGCCCTTGGAGCACTCGCCGTTAAAGTCCTCAAACAGCAGCTCGGCCTTAGCCTCGGCAAAGCCGCCCTCGATCTTGGCACCGACGCGCTTCTTGCCCGAAGGCGTCACGATGACGAGGGCCTTAGCGCCGAGCGGCTCGACATAGGAACCGAGCTTGGCGAGCTCGTCCGGACCCTGGATGTACTTGCTGGGGCTATTGAAAATTGCAGCCATAACTATCCCATTCTCTAAAAGAAAAAAGAAAGGGGCTCCGTACAGATACGTGCGGAGCCCCTCGTTACGATAACAAGAGTCGATTAGAAATCGATGTCGGTGTCGTAGTAGCAGGCCTTGAGAATCTTCTCGAAGTCGGCAGCCTTGGTCTCACGCGGGTTCTCGGGCGTGCAAGCGTCCTGCTCGGCGTTCGCGGCGATCTCGGGCAGCTTGGCGAGGAACTCCTCCTCGGAAACCATCTGCGGGTTCTCGGCGTCGACCTTCACGCCACCATTCGCGTAATCCTTGATGGACTGCGGAATGTTGAGCTGGTCGTTGAGGTCGCGGATCTTCTGGACGAGCGCAGCGATGAGCTCCTCGTTGGTCTCGCCGGGAAGGTGCAGGATCTCCTTGGCCACGTAAGCGTAACGCTCGGCAGCACGGGGATCCTTGGAGTTCCACTGGATGACCTTGCCCAGGTACATGGCGTTAGCAGCACCGTGGATGATGTGGCCGTTCTCAAAGGCTGCACCGGTCTTGTGAGCCATGGAGTGAACGATGCCCAGCAGGCCCGAGGAGAAGGCGATACCGGCGATGCACTGAGCCTCGTGCATGTGCTGACGGGCCTCATGGTCGCCAGCATAGGACTTGGGCAGCCACTCGACGATCTCGCGGATGCCGTGCAGAGCGTTGGCGTCGGTGAACATGGAAGCACAAGTGGAAACGTAAGCCTCCATGCAGTGGGTCAGAGCATCCATGCCGGTGTGTGCGCACAGCTTGGCGGGCATGGTGTAGGTGAGCTCGGGGTCGACGATGGCGACATCAGGGGTGATGTTGAAGTCGGCCAGCGGGTACTTGATGCCCTTGGCGTAGTCGGTGATGACGGAGAAGGCAGTGACCTCGGTAGCGGTACCGGAGGTGGAGGAAATGGCGCAGAAGTGAGCCTTCTGACGCAGCTCGGGGAAGCTGAACGGCTGGATGATGTTATCGAAGGACTCCTCGGGATACTCGTAGAAGACCCACATGGCCTTAGCGGCATCGATGGGCGAGCCGCCGCCGATGGCGATAATCCAGTCGGGCTCGAACTCGCGCATAGCCTCGGCGCCCTTCATGACCGTCTCGATGGACGGGTCGGACTCGACGCCCTCGAACAGCTTGACCTCGAAACCGCCTTCCTTAAGGTCGTTCTCGACGTCCTGCAGGAATCCGCCGCGGCGCATAGAGCTGCCGCCAGAAACGATGATAGCCTTCTTGCCCTTGAGGTTCTTCACCTCGTGGCGAGCGCCCTCACCAAAGTACAGATCGCGAGGATTGGTAAAACGTCCCATACTGTGCCTCCTAAACAAGCCCCTCTTAGACTTGCGTATATAACGGAGCACCCGATTGGCTCCGTTAGGACCGTTTTGCGCGTTGCCGGCGATGACAATGCGCGATGTCTTAACGCCTCAACGCTCAGACAAACACTATTTTACCGTTCTGGTTGGTCAGTTATTCACCTAAAGCCAACAATGATGAAACGTTTTTTCTATCCCTGAAGACCCTTGTGGGACATTCATACTCCCAAGCTGGGCAAACGTTTTATCAGGGTTGACCACATATCCCGGGCAGGACTGTGCCCCTCCAAAATGTGCCCCGTTCGCCGCCAAAAATCGACCGTTTACGGCACTGTGATACCACCCGCGCAACCGAGGTGCCGACATTTGTGCGACATCCGTCTTCGTGGTGCAAAGGTGCAAGTCCAAGTGCGGCACCCCCGGTGTGCCACATGCGGGTAAACTAGAACCTTATATAGAGATGATTTGAACCCTAACCGCAGCAAAGGAGGCCCCATGGCATTCGACCCCATTCAAGAGGATTGCCATCGCCTCGTTCTTGAGGCCTTGCGCCGCGACAATATTCCACTCACCGACGGCCCCGCCGTCGAGCGTCTGATGGAACAATTCACCCGTAACCCCGCGCCGCTCATCGTGCACGACCGCGACCGAGCTGGGCATCTGATTGCCAAGGTCGTCGAGGCTGTCGACTACCGCATCCCCTTTATCCCCGACGACGCCCAGGCAGAGCAAGAAGAAGCCGCAGCCGAGAACATGCTCCGCGAGGCAGCCGCGCTCGATCCGGCCAACTGGGATGCCCAGCGCATGCTGACGGCGCTCACCGCCGAATCCAACGAGGAATACGTACAGTATCTGGTGTCCAAGTGCGACGAGGTGGAGCACGACCTGGCGCTCAAGATTGCCTCGGCACAGGACCCCTACGAGCGTGAGGCCGCAGGCGACCTGACCCGCCGTCCCTACCTGCGCTGGCTTGCCGCCTTGGCATCGCGCGCGCTCATTAGCGGCCGCTACCGCATGTCGCTCGAAGCCGCGAATCGCAGCCTGGACTTTGCGCCCAACGACCCCGCTGGCGTCCGCCATACCGCGATGCTTGCCATGGCAAAGCTCGAATACCCTGCCGAGGAGCTCAAGCGTTTTCGTTCCGCCCACTCCGTACCCTATCTTGCCAACACGCCGCTGCGCCGCCGTCCCAAGGACGCAGAGCGCGACTTGGACCCGTGGACGCTCATCGCACTGATGAGCGCAGCCTGGCGCGAGCTGGATTACGAGGGCGCCGAGCACTACCTGCGCATCCTTGCGCGCTCGTGTCCGCACGCAGCCGAGGCGCTCTACTTCCAAACCGAGTTTCCCGATGGCGTCTATGCCCGCGTCAACGTGGGTGTGGGCTCCACCGACGAGCTTGTCCTTGCATTGTCCGAGGCGACGCCGGTACTGCAGGAGGGCCTGGGCGCTCCCGACAACGCCAGCTTTGCCGCCTGGGTCGCCACCAACGACATCGTGCGTTCCCAGATCGACGAGCGCATCCTGCGCGCGGCCGAGCAGGGGCTTCCATTTAAGGGAGGGGACCTCTAATGGATCCGAGCGTCTACATCCCCGCCTACCTGGAGCGCGCCTACGTTGCGTCGCACCCCGAACTCACCGATGCAGCACGCGAGCTTGTCCATAACGACATCAGCGCAAACCCTCACAAGTATGCGCAGACCGAGCATGCCCAAGCGCTGCTGTCCTATGCCGGCGTTCATCGTCACCTGCTCGACGAGCTTCGCCGCATCGAGGACATGGGCAGCGACGAGGAGTTTGAGCAGACGCGTAACTGCCTGTTCGACGATATGCGCGATGAGCTGCTCAAGATTGTTCGCGTCGATGCGCATGTCCTCGATGCCCAGCTGCTCGCCATCATCCTGGCGGACACGCCCGTCGATGCCTGCCTGGGCGACTTGATGAAGCTCGAGACGAGTACGGCCGACTACCTGCAACAGAGCGTGCCCGGGTTTGATATGGAGGCCCCGCACTACTGGGCCAATAATGTTTTGGCCGACGGTGTCACCGCAGCAGACCTTACCGTGAGCGAGCCGGCGCTTATCGGCTGGCTTCACACGCTCGAGGCCATCTCGCAGCTGTGCATGGCGAGTGCTCGTTACCGCGCCGCCGCCAACTATGCCCGTCGCGTCCTTAAGGCAGAAGGCTATCCCACCCGGGCCGCCGGCACCGTGTTGCTTGCCCTCGCCCGCTTGGAAGACCAGGACGGCTTTTTTGCCCTGGCACATCCTGTCTCTTATACACATCTGACGCTGCCGACGAAGGCTTAGGTGT
>UQPL01000049.1:0-11665 GCA_900542895.1 uncultured Collinsella sp.
GCCCATCATGGGCCAGATGATTGCCGGCGAGGTTATCCGCCAGATCAGTGGCCGCGGCACCGAGCACGTGCGCGCCGATGGCCAGCGCCTGGACTAGCAGGATGCCCTACGATGGAACCGCGATTCTTTGACACGCATTGTCACCTTGATTTGATGCTCAGCCCCGATGCTACGACCAATGAGTCGGCGGCATTGGGGCTGGGGCTCTTTGACTGTGGCATCGATCCACGCGACTTTTCGGCCGCAAACGAGCGCGCCCGTCGCCAACCAAGTATCATCGCCGGCGTTGGGCTTCACCCCTGGTGGCTCGCCGACGGTCGCTGCGGTCCTACCGAAGTCAATCTGCTTTGCGAAGTTGCTGCCCAAGAGCGCTACATCGGCGAAGTCGGACTCGACTTTTCCGCGCGCTTTGCTGGAAGTGAGCCGCTACAAATACAGGCACTCAACCGGCTCTGCGATGCGCTCGTGCAGCATCCTCTTGTCGGGCGTGTGATATCAATTCACGCCGTTCGTTCGGCAGGAGCCGTACTGGACGTCCTCGAATCGCATGGACTACTCATCCCAAACCCCGACTCCCCCGTTATCATCTTCCACTGGTTTAGCGGCACTTCGGACGAACTCGTCCGCGCGCGTGATGCGGACTGTTATTTTTCCGTCAACGAACGCATGCTCGCGTCTAAACGAGGACGCGAATACGTACGACAAATTCCACTCGATCGTTTACTGCTCGAGACCGATGCACCAGCCGAACCAAACACAGAAACAAGCGCACAGTCGCTCATCAGATCGCTCACAAGGACCTCGATGCGCATTGCCTCACTCAAAAACTGTGACGCAAAGCGCATCGAGTCGGTAGTTTTAGCAAATGCGCACTCTGTTTTTGACCTTCGCTAACCCCTGTGGGCAAAAATGCCAAGGGACATGCGAATCGCACAACGCAGTCCCTATTGGTAGGCAGTACAATTCGGCAGCATTACACCAATTCGTGCATGAGATCACGGTTGCGTGCATACAATTCGTCAAAGATATGACGACGCGATGCATATAACTCGTGGGCAGCCATATCGGGCACGATTGTTTGCGCAACGCCAAGGACTTGGGCGAGCTCATCCCATGATGCATAGGCGCCACCTGCGAGAGCTGCCATGATGGCATCACCGAAGCATGCGCCCACCGTAACCTTGGCAACCGAGACCTCGCGCCCGCATACGTCGGCGATAGCCTGCATCCAAACTGGATTCTTGGTTCCACCTCCGACAAGCATAATGCGCCCAATTGGCAGTCCATGCTCTCGCTCGATAATGTCGACATGGGATACAACGGTATACGCGACGCCTTCCAAGGCGGCGCGAACCATATGGGCTCGCGTATGCCTTCCGGTCAGGCCAAAGAAGACGCCACGCGCCTCGGGATCGTTGAGCGGAGTACGCTCCTCCGCAAAGTACGGCAGACACAGGAGCCCATCGGCACCCGGCGCCACATCGGCGGCATCATGCGCCATAACCGAATAGGCATCGGGACCACCGTGGCCCTCGGCCTCTACGGCGTCGCGATACAGCTCTTGGCGCAGCCACGATGTGAGTGCGCCCGCCGTATTGGTCCCCGCGCAGATCCCGTAAGTTCCGGGAATGATAAACGTCCCCGGCCACAGGCGGGCATCATCGATCATATGATCAGCTAGGTAGATGAAATACGCCGTACTCCCCAACTGAACCATCATATCGCCGGGACGGAATACACCCGTCGAAATGGCCTCGGCACCAGAATCGCCCGTTCCCACTAAGACAGGTGTCCCTGCCGCGAGCCCCGTCGCCTCAGCCGCACGCCGCGTAATCACCCCGGCAATATCGGTAGCCGACATTACCTCCGCCATCTGGTCAGGCCGGCAGAAACGAGCACATTCCCGAGCATCAACCTTCCAGGTGTAGCGGTCGTATAGGGGAAGAAAATCCTCCGCCAAATAACGGTCCACCGTAAAACGCCCCGTCAACTTTGCGCATAGAAACGATGACGCCGTCAGGAACTTCGCGGCACGTTCGTGCACCTCGGGCATATTCTCCTTAAACCACAAGATCTTGGGAGCAATATCTGACGAACAGGGATCGTGCCCGAAAAGCTCGCGTGCGCGATCTGACCCATATTCGGAAAGAAGCTCGTCAATCTGCGGCTTCGAACGTGCATCGACTCCATACAAAATCGCGGGCGCCAGCGCGTTGCACTCGGTATCGACCGGCACACAGTCGCAACCCAATGCGGAAAGGCCCACGCATCCGATCTGTGCCGCGTTAACCCCCGATCGCGCCACCAGCTCGCGCGACAAGCGGCAAAAATCGCCCCACCAAACTGCCTCCGCATCATGCTGGTACCATCCATCACACGGGTTGTCCGTCTCATGTCCACAAGAGGCTTGGCAAACGATGTTGCATCGATCATCGATTAAAACGCCTTTAGAGGCGCTTGTCCCAATATCAATACCCAGATAGAGCGCCATAGGTGCCTACTCCCCTCGCGCCGTACGAGCGGCAGCCATAAAACGAGCTACCCGCTCAACATCAACCGGGGCATCCAGCTTTCCGTCGCGCTTTAAGCAGGTGCCGACAAACGCGCCATCGTAGTGAGCAAATACGTCAGCCACGGTATTTTCGCGACAACCGGTGCCACATACCACGGGTACTTCGCCAACACGCTCGCGGACTTCATCGGCGAGCTCGCCCGAAGCGCCACGACCGGCAGCCGAACCGCCGATGACCATCGCATCCGGTAGGCAATTAAAGAGAAGTGAATCGGCAATGTCCGCAGTCGTGCGGTCGTTGAGATAAACCTCCCCCTCGCTCGTGATGAAGTGAAAAAGCTTGAGGTCGTCCAGGCGCAGCGCCGCCTTGCGACGCATGGTGTGAGCGAAATCTCGGTTAATCAGCCCAAGATCACCGGCCCAGGCACCGCAAAAATTGCAGCGCGTGAACTGCGCGTCGACGGCAGCGCACAGCTCGATTGTGGCATCACCATCGTAAATAGCCTCAGCTCCCCAAGGAGTCGACAGATCATGGGATAGAGTCCCGATTACATAGCCCATCGATGCAAGGGTTGAGGGAGAAACGTGCTGCTCGTAGGGCATCGAGAGCTCATTGGTAATCAAAATGCCATCGACACCGCCCTGCTGCAACGCCTCGAGATCGCGCTTGGCGGCTTCCACGACCTGCGACACGCTTCCGCCCGGGTAATACAGTGGATCGCCCGGCAGAGGACGCAAGTGCAGCATTCCGATGACCGGCTTTTCGGTCTTGAACATCGAGGTTAGAAACGACATAACGTGCTCCTTCATAGGGTTATCGCGGGGACGTTACTCCCCCAGCACTTCGACGTACACTTTTCGCTTCTGCGGACCGTCAAACTCCGCAAGATAGATGTTCTGGGCACCCCCACACACGATGTGGCCATCTTGGACGGGAAAGAAGCAACTGTTTCCACAAATCATGCTCTTGATATGCCCACAGGAGTTGTTGCCGGTGGCTCCATAGCTCGGCAGGAAGTGTGCATGCGCATAGGGGGCATCGAGCGGGGCGATGCGATCAAGCGTCTCCATAAGATCCGTCTCCACGCAGGGCAGTCCCTCGTTTACCACGATTCCACAGGTCGTATGCGACAAAATAATTGCTGCCAAGCCATTCGTCACCGAACTGCGTTCGATGGCAGCGTGCACGTCCTCGGTAATATCGATGAACTGGTCCGGAGCAGTCGATAGATAGCTCAATGTCTCGAGCGTCACCATGTTCACTCATCCCCTTCAAGAAAACGCAGGGCATTACCCCAGTAGAGCCTTTCTCGCGTATCATCGCGCATGGACACGGTATCGAGCGCCCGCTTGAGTTTGAATGCACGGAAACGCGGCGTATTGCTGGCGAACATCACTTGATGCGATAGCGCGCGCTCATACCACAGCGGCCCCATATCGACCGTGAAAAGACGCTGCATCATCTCCTCGGGCGAATCGATGTAAGTGATAGAGGTGTCCGTGTAGCAGTTGGGATACTTGAGCAGCATCGCCACGGTCTCGCGCACCCAGGGCCAGCCAAAGTGGGTCAAACTAAAGCGCACATTTGGATGCGTTGCGATTGTGTGCTCAAATGCAAGCGGGTTACTGCGCGAGAGCTCTGCGCCAGGCTCCCAAGACATACCGGCATGGAAAACCACCGGCTTGTTATAGCGCTCGCACAGCTCGTAAAGCGGCTCGGCCACAGCATCATCGGGGGCAAAACCCTGCTTTGCCGGATGCAGGCAAAGCCCCTTTGCCCCCAACTCGGTAAAGGCGCGCTCCAATTCGCCTGCGGCACCGCTCACCTGCGGATCTACGCTCGCAAATCCCCACAGACGATCGGGATGCGCGGCAACCAGCATGGCAATCTGGTCATTGGTGCCAAAATGCCCTCCGCATGCCGTGGTTACATCGAGCGGCATGAGCACGCTCTTCTGCACATCGCAGACGTCCATCTCGACTTGAAGCTCATCCCAATCCATGGGGCCCATATGCCCCATACCATATTCTCGTGACCAAAAACCGAATCCATCAGGCTCATCACCCGGCGTACAGATCTCGCCGTAGAGCATAGGATGGACCAACATGTCGATAACCATTTCATACTCCTTTCCAGGCATTTGACCCTAGTACGGCTCAAACGAGCCAATCACTCGGGACGACAGCTCAGCGCCCGCCTTCATACACGCCGGAATATCAAGGCCATCGATCACGCCCTTGGTAAACCCGGCAATATACGAGTCGCCGGCGCCCACGGTGTTAACGACCTTCTCCGCCGGTACGATCCCGCACTCATAGAAGCGCTCACCGTCATAGGCAATGCTTCCCTTCTCGCCAAGCGTGGCAACCGCAACGCGCGGTCCCAATCCCTGCACGTGGCGTACCCAGTCTCGTAGCTCCGGAGTGTCCTCTTCAAACGACATGAACGCATAGTCTACGTAAGGAAAATGAGCCTCACATGCATATTCGGGATCCTGGCTGAACACCGAGAAGTCCATAACCACCGTCTTGCCCGCATCATGCCATTCGGGCAGGAGGTCCAAACAATTGCCAAACAGGTCGGTATGAATGATGTCATGCTCCAGGATAAACGCCCGGTCGTCTTCATTCGGTCGATATGTCTCCATTACGCCATCGATCGCCTCGAGATGTACGCGATCGACGCCGTCTTTCAATGCCATGAGCATCACCGAGGTGTCGCCATCCTCCACCCGCAGATGTGAGATATCGAACCCCTCGGCGGCCAGCGCCTCTCTCATCTTGTCTCCGTACTCGTCCTTGCCGACAACCGACACGGCGGATACCGAAACTCCCATTCGTGCAAGATGGATACCCCAGTCAATGCCGTTACCAGTCGGATAGAACACGCCGATGTTTTGATAGACGTCCGCACAGCAAAAACCAGCCGCACACGCTTTAATACCCATGGTCTTCTCCAATGATCAAAAGGGGACCCACCACATGGCGAGCCCCCTTTTCGCGTTTCGTTTATTGTTTTGCATCGGCTGTCCAAGGCCTCATAGCCCGACCGCCGAACGCTTTCTTAAGCTAATCGACGATTGGCGCTCCGTGGCCCCAAGAGCCTTCCATGCCGCACACGGTCGAGGCGAACCCGGCAGCAAAGTCGAGCGCGCGCTCGATGGCCTCGGCGCCATCCTCGCCACGCTTGGCGGAATCGAGATAGCACATCAAAAACGAGGTGAGGAACGAGTCGCCCGCCCCCATGGTGTCCTTCATGTCCGTTACCGGTTTAGCCAGCTGGCGGTAATAACGCTCGCCGTCGTAAGCAATGCAGCCCTCGGCGCCCGCCGTAGCCGACACAAAACGCGGACCCAGGCCCTTCACCCATGCCAGACGCTCGCGAATCTCGTCCTCACTCGCGGCATCCGCCGCACTAAAGAAAGCGAAATCGACGTAGGGCGCAATCTGCTCGTAGTACTCGTCGGTGGAGTCGTCCGAAAAGTCAAAAGAGACCGTGACGCCCGCAGCCTTCAGCTTGGGCAGCTCGCGCTCGGTAAAGCAATAGTTGCCCGAATGAACCACATCGAACTGCTTCATGTACGAAAGGTCAAAGCGATCGAGAACATAGCGTGCATCGCCACGGATACCGCCCTCGTTGGAGCCGAGGAAGACACGGTCACCGTCAACGACGGTCACGCGAGCCGCTCCGTTCTCGCCAATCATCTGCTCGCACTTGTCAAGCTCGATACCCTCATCCTCGAGGCTTGCAATGACATGCTCGGCAGCGGCGTCATTGCCAAAAATGCCCATGTATGCGGAGCGTGCGGCACCGCATTTCTTGGCATAAACGGCGAAGTTCACCGCGTTGCCGCCAGGATACATGGTGTGGATATGCTCGTAGCGATCGACGACGTTGTCGCCAAATCCGAGCGCGTTAACGTTAAATGCCATGGTATTTATCCTTCTAGTACTCGACGACGCCCATGTAGCGACGGAAATCGGGATCGTGATCAAACACCTTGCCGCGTGCGGCACGCAGCTCGCAGTTCATGGCGTAGAACAGCACCGGGTCCAGATAAGCACGGACGCTCGCCGGCACGGCCTCCATACCGTACTCCTTAGCATCGAGCACCATCAGCGTATCGGTATGCGTCTTAAGGAACGCCAGGGCGCGCTCGTCCATAGCACGGCACTCGCTGGAGCCCATCTGCAGGAAGTAAAAAACGCCATCCTGAGTAGCCTCGAAGGGGCCATGGAAGTACTCGGCAGAGTGGATGTAGCTGCAGTGCTGCCACTGCATCTCCATAAGAGAGCAGATAGCGAAACCGTAGGTCTGGCTAAAGTTGGGACCGCTGCCCAGAATATAGAAGAACTCGTGCTCCTGGCAAAGCTTGGCAAAGCGATCGCCCAGCTCGGCATTTACCTTCTCGCGTGCCGGGGGAAGAATCTTATCCATCTCGGCGATACCGGCATACATATCGGCGAGATCGGCGTAGCCCTCCTGCTGATCGAGCAGCTCTGCCGCAAGCGACAGCGAAATGCCAGCGGGGACCTCGGCCTGCGGCACGCCCTCGCCCCACGGGTAGACCCACGTGGTCCACTTGCCGGAGTCGATCTTGGATCCAGCGTTGTCGGTCTGGGCGATCACCGTAGCGCCGGCGGCAAGGGCAATCTCGCAGCCCTCGACGACCTCCGGGGTGTTGCCACTGTGGCTACAAGCGATGACCAGAGACTTCTCGCCCAGACGACGCGGACGCATAATGTCAAATTCACGCGCGGTATAGATATACGAAGTGAAGGTGGTTGCCTCGCGCTGCAGAAGCTCATGAGCCGGGATCAAATCGATCATGGAGCCACCGCAAGCAATCCAGTAGACGCTGTCGAACTTGCCCTTCTCGGCAATTGCCTCTTTGATCAGATCGTGTGCGTTCATATCCAGTTCCTTTCTTGTTTGGCCCGCAATCAATGACGTTGGTTGCGTGGCCGATGGCTGTTTTAGTCAATCAGATATTTCTCGAATGCGGCCATGTTCTTGGCATCTGCCGCCGCCGGGTCATCGTAGTAACGACCGTCCGTGATTTCCTGGCCCAGCATGCCGTCGAAACCATGGGCGTTGAGTGTAGCGACGAAGGCGTCCATATCGTGCTTGCCATCGCCCCACACCAGATGGCCATACGGGTCACCGTCGATAAAGTGCATCTCGTGAATTGCCCCATCACCAAAGGCAGCAAACCAGTCCTCGAGCGTCTCGCCTGCAACGCCCATCGCGGTTGTATCAACCATGGGCTGTAAGTACGGACTCGCGACCTCGTCAATCATGCGCTTCGCATCGGAAACCGTCGTCACAAGGTTGCTCTCCTCGGGACGCAGGCTTTCCATCGTAAGCACCAGACCGTGCTCGCCGGCATACTCCGCCAGAATGGACAAGTGCTCGCGGCTGCGCTTCCGGGCTTCCTCGCGGTCCTCGTCCCAGTCGCCCCAGCCCGAGTTGATGGACATACGGTCGCATCCAAGCACCTCGGCAAGTTCAATGCCGTGTTTAAAGTACGCCAGGCTGCGCTGTTCATGCAGCGGCTTGCGTGCGCAGTACTGCCAAGGATAGACAACATTCTCGGGGCACAGAGTACGATACCTAAGCCCACGGTCTGCAGCCTTTTTCGCCAGGACCTCAGCCTCAAAGTAGCCCGTATGGTCGAGCGTCACATGCGGCTCTGCACACCACAGCTCAATGGACTCAAAGCCCAAGCGCTGCTGCACATCAAGGAAGTAATCGAGCGACCACATGATGTAGTGGATATTCATGCCCGCAATCTGCTCGCGACGCAGCGTCGGTTTGGATTCAGACATCTTATGCCTCCTTATTTCGATCGAACACGATTTGTCCGTCCGACATCGTCATATCAACCGAAAGATCGCGTGCGTCGCGATAATCGAGGTCGAACACATCCCGATCGAGCACGCAGATATCGGCAAGTTTGCCGACCTCGAGCGTACCCAGCTCGTCTTCGCGCATCAGATCGTACGCGCCCCCGGCAGTCCAAGCGCGCAAGAGCTCGACAAGCGTCAGCGTGTTGACCTCATTCACGGGAAGTCCGTCGGCGAAGAATCCGCCGCACGCGCTGTAGATTGACTCGCCCAGGCTCGGAATCAGCAGCGGCAAATCCGTTCCACAGCACACTGTGCATCCGGAATCTTCCATGCCGCGGCGATTCCAGCTGTGCAAAAGTCGCGTCTCGCCAATTTGTCGACGCATCATCGACAGGCAATCCTCGCGCCGGTCCAGCGTCAGAATCTGCGGATAGACCTCGCAAATTCCACCTAACTTGCCAAACTCGACAAGATCGGTCGGGTCAGAGTTCTCGAGATCGGTAATCGCATGGCGGCGAAGCATCCGTCCATGCTCGTCTCGAGGCAGCGAGGCATAGAGTGCCACGGTGCGGCGAACGGCGCCATCGCCCTGGCAATGCAAGGAATATCGGAAGCCGTCAGCATCAATTGCACGCAGCTCGTTCTCAATCAGATCCCACTCTGGCTCCTCGACGACCGTCTTGCCGGCAGCGCCCGCATCGGCCGTGTCCTCATAGGGGTCTATCATCTCGGCAAGCCCCACCCATACGCCGCGATCGGTCATACGGTTGAAGCCAGAAAAACGAACGAACGGTCCCCGGAAGCGCTCTCGCGCCTCGCGGGCATAAGCCAGATTTGCACCGGCACCCACCGGCTGCGACATCATAGAGACGCGAACCGTCAGCTCACCAGATTCCTCACGGCGAGCCATTTCGTCGGCAAAGCCGTAGTAGTCATCAAACGCCATCTCCTTGATGGCGGTAACGCCGCGCTCGTTAAGCATGCTCATGTAGTCCGAATACCCGGCACGCACCTCGGGCAGCGCGAGGAAATCGCTCATCATGCGCCAGATCTTCTCGGCATAGCACGCCTGGGGTGTAAAGCCATATCGCGCACTGGCGGCAGCATTGAGAACGCAGGTCTCCGCGCCCGGCGTAAAGCAGACGACAGGGATATCGCCAAAACACTCGTCAAACACAGCTGCTGTATTTGCGTTCTCGGCATCCGATGCCAACGTTTCGGGTAGGTTGTGGCCAAAAGCCGCCGCGCAATCCGGATGACCTTCTTTCCATGCGCGCAAGAGCGACACGGCCTCTTTGGCATCAGCGATGCCGGACAGATCAGACCCCAACGTTCGCAGCGCCCAACCTGTATAGAAGGTATGCACATCGATCAGGCCAGGCATGACAGTGCGGTCGCCCAGGTCAACTACCTCGTCCGCCTGGGTCAAATACGAAGCTACCTCACACTTGGTGCCAACAGCCTCAATTCGATTGCCACGGACCGCTACGAAACCTTCAAACGGCAGGTCCCCCGTACCGGTAAAGACGCTCTTAGACGTCAGGACCGTCAAACGATCAGACATCACAACCACCTACACCGGAAGCATGCCGGAGATTGCCGTTACGATCAGGCCAAAGACGACCATGAAAATGAAGAACTTCCAAATGGTCTTCCACCATTGGCCAAACGAAATCCTAGCCACGGCAAGGCCGGCAACCGTCATGCCCGCCACGGGGCTGATGGTGTTGATGGTCTGGTTGGCAAACTGGAGCGCGGTGACGGCCGCCTCGGGATTGAGGCCCATGAGCTCGGTCAGGGGGCCCATAACGGGCATGGTGAGCGCCGCCAGGCCAGAACTCGAGGGAACCAGCAAAGAGAGCAGGCCAAGGACGATATACATAAACGTGGTGTAGACGGCGGCGGGTGCACCGGCAAGCGCAGTAGCGAGCGCCTGGAGGATGGTGTCGATGATCATGCCGCCCTCGGCGATGACCAGAATACCGCGAGCGATACCGATAACGATGGCAGCGTACGCAAAGTCGGCAAGACCCTTAACGAACTCCTCTGCGATCGTCTGCTGGTCAAGACCGCCCAGGATACCGGCAAGCAAGCCCATGCCAAGGAACACGGCGGAAATCTCATTCATGTACCAGCCCTGGGTAACAAGACCCCAGACGATAATGCCCATACCGCAAGCAAAATCGATAAGCACGAGCTTCTGACGGATAGTGAACTCTTCCTCGATGGAGGCATCGGTCACGGAAAACTCAATACGCTTGAGCTTATCGTCCTCGTACACAATGGACGACTCGGGGTTTTTCTTGACGCGCATGGCATAGCGCATGGCCCATGCGATACCGACGGCAGTGAAGATGACCCAAGAAACGGCGCGCAGCCACAGTTGCGGATTGCCCTCGATGCCAATGATGCCTTGGGCGATCAAAACATTAAACGGGTCGATGGTCGAAGCACAATATCCCAGGTTAGGACCAAGGAAGCAGATGATGAATGCCGTCATCGAGTCATACCCGATACCCATCATGATGGGAATGAAGATGGCATAGAACGGCAGGGCTTCCTCAGACATGCCAAACGTAGTGCCGCAAATGGACAGCAACGTCATCGTGATGGGAATGATGAGGATGTCCTTGTTCTTGAGCTTTTTAATCACACGGCTCATGCCGGCATTCAAAGCGTTGGTCTTGGTGATGATTGCGAACGATCCGCCAATCAATAAGACGAACGCAACGACGTCGGCAGCCTCTTGGATACCCTTAGTGGGCGCTTGCAGGACCGCGAAGATATCCTGGCCCAGATTGATGGTCTCGCCGGTCTCTGAATCGGTGTAGTTCTTATCGACCTGTTCATAGGTTCCAGCAACGGCGACTTCACGCTCGCCCGCCGCTGTCGAAATCGTCTTGCGCTGATATTGACCAGAGGGAACGATCCAAGTCAGGACCGCAAAGACAACGATCAGCAAGAACATGATCGTATAGACATGCGGTAATTTGAACTTAAAACGTCTGTTTGTCTTCTTCGCCTTCGTATCTGACATAGATACCTCCAAAGAACTCGAGACTGCATCGCATCTCGCTTCAACGTTTGCACAAGGCAAACGTTCTATGACGTCCCATAGATTACCAGCAGCTTTTCTCGTTATCAAGATAATTTCAAACTGATTGCCGCAACGCGGTTGAACGGTTGCGTTTGCGCCGTGAACGGTATGGAAACGCCCGGTGAGATGATCCACCGGGCGCTTCCATTCGCAATGTCCTAGATCTGTCTCTTATACACATCTGACGCTGCCGACGAAGGCTTAGG
>UQPL01000050.1:0-11631 GCA_900542895.1 uncultured Collinsella sp.
CGCTGTCGTTCCTGCAAGGGCTGCGGAACGCCTTTACCAGAACGCTGGAACTGGACGAAGAACACGCCCTGTTCCCCGAGGACGGCAGAACCTTTGTGGCATATGGCAGTGCCGTGTCTGCATCGTCCCTGACGGATACATACACCTTGACAGAACTGGAAGAACTGCTCCGGAACGCCAAGACCCAGACGGCTCTGGTGGCAGACAAGCCGCTGTTCAGCTATCCGGAGGAATACCAGCGGTTTCAGGAACGCCACGCCGCCCATGACGTGGCACGGGGCGACTACCGCACCTATGCCGGCAAGGCGTATCTGGGCATCGATGCCGGCTCCACCACCACCAAGATGACCCTCATCACGGCGGACGGCGGACTGCTCTACACCTACTACCACTCCAACCTGGGCAACCCGGTGGCCATCGTGCTGGAGCAGCTCCGGGAGATCTACAAGCTGTGCGGCAGCCGCATCACCATCAAGGGCGCGGCCGTCACCGGCTACGGCGAGGACCTCATCAAAAATGCCTTCTCCTGCGACGCCGGGCTGGTGGAGACGGTGGCCCACTACAGCGCCGCCCGCCACTTCAACCCCGACGTGGACTTCATCATCGACATCGGCGGCCAGGACATGAAGTGCTTCAAAATCCGCAACGGCGCGGTGGACTCCATCATGCTCAACGAGGCCTGCTCGTCGGGTTGCGGCAGCTTTATCGAGAGTTTCGCCGTGTCAATGAACATGGATGTGCGCGCGTTCGCCGATGCCGCCATCCATGCTAAGGCCCCCGTCGACCTGGGCAGCCGCTGCACGGTCTTTATGAACTCGCGCGTCAAGCAGGCGCAAAAGGAAGGCGCCACGGTGGGCGACATCGCGGCCGGCCTGTCCTATTCCGTCATCAAGAATGCCCTGTTCAAGGTCATTAAGCTGCGCGATCCCAAGGAGATCGGCAGCCAGGTAATCGTCCAGGGCGGCACCTTTATGTCCGATGCCACGCTGCGCGCGTTTGAGCAGCTCACCGGCGTTCATGCCGTGCGTCCCGACATCGCCGGCTGCATGGGCGCCTACGGTGCGGCCCTGCTCGCCCGCGATCGCGCCGGCGCCGACGGCACCTCGACCATTCTTTCGGCTGAGGACATCGCGCACCTCACCGTGACGCAAAAGCATGTCCGCTGCGGCCGTTGCTCCAACAACTGCCAGCTTACCGTCAACGACTTTGGCGGTGGCAGGCGCTTCATTACCGGCAACCGTTGCGAGAAGGGCGCCGGCCACAAAAAGCAGAAGACCGAGGCCCCCAACCTCTTCAAAAAGAAAAACGAGCTGCTCTTTAACCGCGAGGTCCTGAGCCCCGACGAAGCCCCGCGCGGCACCGTGGGTATCCCGCGCGCGCTCAACATGTACGAGAACTACCCCTTCTGGCACGCGTTCTTTACGCGCCTGGGCTTTAGCGTGCAGCTGTCCGACCAGTCGAGCAAGAAGACCTACCAGGCGGGCATCGAGTCCATGCCGTCCGAGAGCGTATGCTATCCGGCCAAGATGAGCCATGGCCACGTGATGAACCTCATCGACCGTGACGTCGACTTTATCTGGATGCCGTGCGTGCGTTGGGAGCGCAAGGAGGATCCGACGGCTGGCAACTGCTATAACTGCCCCATCGTCATGAGCTACCCCACGGCGCTGGCGCTCAATATTGACGAGATCCGCGAGCAGAACATCGAGTTCCTGTATCCGTTTGTGCCGTATCACGACAAGACCGAGCTCAAGCGCCGCCTGTACCAGGTGCTCGCCGTCGACCGTGTGGCCGATGCTGAGGCCGGTCGCGGTCGCGTGCGCGGTCCTAAAATCACGCGCTCCGAGGTTGATGCCGCCGTCAACGCTGCTTTTGAGGCCGACGCGCGCTTCCACGAGGATATCCAGACCATGGGCGAGGAGGCTCTCAAGTGGGTCGAGGACCACGGCGGTCACGGCATCGTGCTCGCCGGTCGTCCCTACCATAACGACCCCGAGATCAACCATGCCCTGCCCGAGCTTATCTCGAGCTTTGGCTTTGCGGTCTTTACCGAGGATTCGCTCGCGCATCTGGTGAAGCCCGAGCGTCCGATTCGCGTCGTCGATCAGTGGATGTATCACAGCCGCCTGTACGCCGTCGCCCGTTTTGTGACGATGCGCAACGACCTGGACCTGATCCAGCTCAATTCCTTCGGCTGCGGCCTGGACGCTCTGACCACTGATCAGGTGCAGGAGATCCTGGAGGCCAGCGGCAAGATTTACACCGTGCTCAAGATTGACGAGGTGTCCAACTTGGGCGCCGCGCGTATCCGTATTCGCTCGCTCATGGCGGCGCTCAAGGACCAGGAGGCCGAGCGCTTGGCCGATGCTACGGCCGCGGGCGAGACTTACGAGCAGGGCGATGCCGCGCCGGTGGCGCCCTCCACGGATGCCCCCGCGTTCGCGAGCCGTAAGTACACGTTCGAGGCGCAGCGCGAGAGTGCTTCGACCGCGTGGCCCAAGGTGCCCTTTACCGAGCAGATGCGCGAGGAGGGCTACACCATCCTGTGCCCGCAGATGGCGCCGATCCACTTTGACCTGGTCAAAGAGGTGTTCCGTGGTGCTGGCTACAACTTGGAGCTGCTGCCCTCGACCGATCACGATGCCGTCGAGGCCGGCCTGCGCTATGTGAACAATGATATTTGCTATCCGTCGATCCTGGTAACGGGCCAGATTATGGAGGCCATCGAGAGCGGTCGATACGACCTGTCCAAGACAGCCGTGGTTATCAGCCAGACCGGCGGCGGCTGCCGTGCCACCAACTACATCGCACTCATCCGCAAGGCCCTGCGCGAGAGCGGCCACCCCGAGATCCCGGTGATCTCGCTTTCGGCCGTGGCGCTGGGCGAGGACAACCCTGGCTTTAAGATTACGCCGGCGCTGCTTAAGCAGGCAGTCTACGCGGTGCTCTTTGGCGACGTGATGATGCAGATGCTCTATCGCTGCCGCCCGTACGAGGCTACGCCCGGTGCCGCCAACGCGCTCTACGAGGAGTACATGGCGCGCGCTCGCAAGCTGGCGCCCAAGTTTAACCGCCACAACTACACCAAGCTGTGCCGCGAGGCCATCCGCGCGTTCGACACCATGCCGCTCGTGGGCGAGGGCACCAAGCCGCGCGTGGGCGTGGTCGGCGAGATCTTGGTCAAGTTCCACCCTACGGCCAACAACCACGTGGTTGACGTTATCGAGCGCGAGGGCTGCGAGGCCGTGGTGCCGGGCCTGCTCGACTTCTTCCTGTACTCCATGAGCAACGCCGAGCTGCAGAAGGACGAGCTGGGAAGCTCTGCCACTACGCGCGCTGGTATGCAGGCGCTCATTAAGCTCGTGGACTGGATGCGTACGCCGGTGGAAGAGCTGCTCGAGAAGTCCGAGCGCTTTGAGGTACCCGAGCGCATCGGCACCATGGCGGACAAGGCCCGTACGGTGCTTTCGGTGTGCAACAACATGGGCGAGGGCTGGTTGCTCACGGCCGAGATGCTCGACCTGATCGATCACGGTGCGCCCAACATCATCTGCACGCAGCCCTTCGCGTGCCTGCCCAATCACGTGGTGGGCAAGGCCGTGATCAAGGAGCTGCGCCGCCAGCATCCCGAGAGCAACATCGTCGCGGTGGACTACGACCCCGGTGCGTCTGAGGTCAACCAGCTCAACCGCATTAAGCTCATGATCAGCGTGGCCAAGGAAAACATGCGCGCCGGTAAGGGCTTTAAGCTCGAGAAGGTGGCGCCGCTCGCGATGGATGAGGTCACCGGTCAGATGCGTGCCCATGACGGTTGCGTGAGCTGTGGGCCGGCCAGCGAGGAGGCCGTTGCATCGGTCGCCAAGCGTCTGGGGCGCGGTATTAAGAAGTAGTTGGCCTACTTCGAGCCGGATATAAGACAAACGGGTGGTAGTCGTACCGGCTACCACCCGTTTTTGCTGGACATATGTTGCGTAAATGGGCTTGCTGGTGCCTTTCGCGGACTCGGATTTCAGAAGTGCGGTGAAAAACGCGAACCTCCCGAGCACACCGCCTTTTTAGATTCCCGCGACCTGCGGTTTTGTTGTCAAAAAAGCCGATCTGGTCGGCGAAACCCGATTTTTCCCCGCACTTCCGAAAACAGCGGTTCAGCAGCGCCAAAAAACGGCCTGTAAAGCCCTGAGTTAATGAACAGGTGTAGCCGTTCGCCGCAAATTACCGTCCGTTTATAGAACCCACCCCCAGCGCGCGTCCTCCTTACGGTTGAATAAATACACATCTATGGAATTACGTAAGAGAGGACCGTTCCATGAGCTACAAGACCGTTTGCGTTGCCGGCGGCGGCGTGCTGGGAAGCCAGATTGCCTTTCAGGCTGCCTACTGCGGCTTTGATGTAACGATTTGGCTGCGCAGCGAGGGCAGCATCGGCCGCACCCAGCCCAAGATCGATCATGTGCGCGAGGAGTACATCGCGGCTATCGAGGGCATGGCGGACGGCACGGGCGAGTGGTGCGCCGGTATCGCCGATAGCGGCCAGCCCTTCGACAAGGAAGCGGCGCTCGCCGCCGTTGAGCGTGCCTACTCCACACTCAAGCTGGAGCTCGATCTTGCCAAGGCAGTGGCTGACGCCGACCTGGTTATCGAGTCTATGGCTGAGGATACCCAGGCAAAGATTGACTTCTACAAGAAGCTCGCCCCGGTCCTCCCGCAAAAGACTGTCGTCGTGACCAACTCCTCCACGCTGCTGCCGAGCACCTTTGCCAAGTACACTGGTCGTCCCGAGAAGTACCTGTCGCTGCACTTTGCCAACTCCATCTGGAAGAACAACATGACCGAGGTCATGGCCCAGAGCCAAACCGACAAGCGCTATTTCGATGAGCTCGTCGACTTTGCTAACGATATCCGTATGCTTGCCCTGCCCGTCAACAAGGAAAAGAACGGCTATCTGCTCAATTCCATGCTGGTGCCATGGCTGCTTTCGGGCCTTGACCTGTATGTCTCGGGTGTGAGTGACCCCAAGAGCATCGACCTCGCGTGGACGCGCGGCACCGGCGCTCCCAAGGGCCCGTTCCGCGTATTCGACACCGTGGGCATCCAGACGGCGTACAACATCGTTATGCAGTATCAGAAGGTCCCGGGCCTGGTGAGCCCGCTGCTCAAGAAGATGATGATGCCCTACAACTTTAAGGCCATGGCATCCGTCCTCAAGAAAATGCTCGACGAAGGCAAGCTGGGCGAAAGCTCGGGCGAGGGCTTCTTCAAGTACTAAAAAATGACCTCTCGGGGACGGAGGAAAACGGATCATTTCCGGCCGCCAACAGTGAGAAGATGGACCCAGAAATAGAAAGGAGTGGCAATGAGCCGGTTCGGGCTTTGAGGACAAGCTGCTGCGGGCCCAGGGCGATTTTTCGCTCAACGCGGGCCAGCACAGCGTGACGTATCTGCCGAGTTCTGACACGGCAACGACCGGTCGCTATCAGGTGCTGCTGTACGACAACAACTTTGGTGCGACCGAGAGCTATCCCAAGTTCGACTGGGGCCAGCTGGGCGCCGCGGTGGTGACCGACTACAGTAAGGGGACGCATTCGTTTGGGCACATCTTTACGGTGGACGAGACCGCGCGCACCTACGAGCTTGTGGGCCAGATCGCCGTGCCGTTCTCGGGCTACGTGAGCAGCGCACAGCGCGTCGGCGATTCGAATAGTATGCTCGTGGCATCGGGCCAGGCCAAGACCTTTGCCGAGTACGATCGCTATGGACTGCCCATCGCCACCTACGAGATGGAAGCCGAGAAGTACATCTACCGCGTGTACAAGTACGAGCTGTAGGGCCGCGCTTAGGTTTGACCAATGGAGTATGAAAACACGCCGTTCGCCGATGCCCCCTCCGCGAGTGGCAGCCATATGGTTTGATGTCAGAAACATATAGTTGTCGCTAGCCTGCTGGCGACGTTCTCCCTGATATCGGAGGTTCCAGGTATGTTTCGCGCTCCGTTAAACAACTATCGGTTGGGCTAACATGGGTCGCCGTGCTATTTCGATAGCCCTTGCAGTGGTCTGCCTGGCTGTGCTACTGGGCGCTACAGGGCTGTTTGCTATAAGCCGAGAAACGTCCTATATGCAGGAATGCGCTTCCGAAGGGTTTGCCATTGATGGTTTCTATCGGGATGACAAAACGAGTCGGGAAACCCTGGCTTTTCTTGAGGAGGACAACTGTCGATGGCAGCTGGTCGACCAAGACGGAATCTGCACAGACGGACAGTTTAAGCGTACGGATGACCCCAACATCCTGATATTAAAGAAGGAAAACGGCGAAGAATTCGGTACGGTCCACGTGGCGTATATGTCACGCCGACGCGAGCAGGGCCAGCTCTATCTATTTAGAGATAGCAAAGTGACCCGGTTTTATCTGGTGAGCACCGATCCGGCGTTTACGGTGGAGTCTGGCGATGTCGATGCGGACGTCTGATTCACGGCAATAAAACAGCGAGCGGGGCTCGGGTGTGAACTGCACCCCGCAATTTGCTCGTGTCCGTATCGCGTCTGCGCCTCGTCGTAACTTGCGTCCGTGCGAGCATTCATCCCGCGCCGGCATCACTTCACATCAAACTCCACGCGATCGAGTTCGGGCACGTTGAGGTCAATGAGCTTGCGGGCGACGCGGCGGTCGTGTACCCCAAGCGCCTCGCTTGTCGTCACATGGGCGACGATTTCGCGCTTTACAATGCCTTCCTCGTCCCCTTCGGTGGCCGAGGTCTCGACGGCGACGGTGTAATCCTTAAAGCCTGGCAGCACCGCCGCAAGCTCGCGCGTGGTTTCGGTGACGCCGTAGCCGTCCTGCACGCCGGCCTGCGCCGAGCCAATGGAACCCGCCGTCATAACAATGCAGGGGATGGCAAAAATCACCGTGCCCACAATGATGCGGCGGCGCACCTTGCGCGACAGCTCATCGACCTCGGCGTCTTCCTCGGCCGTTACGACGCCGTCGCCGTTGAGGTCGCGCTTGAGCGGTACACGCAAAAGAAGCAATACGGCTTCGGCTGCCAGCGCGATAAAGACGACGTTGATGCCAAACTCGTAAAGGGCCGAGAGGAACAGCGGCCCGCTCGCGATAGCGATGCCGTAACCAGCCGCGCACAGGGGCGGCATGAGCGCGGTGGCCACGGCCACGCCGGCGATGAGCGTGGCGGGTTCCTGGTCGCGCGAGTTGCCCAGGCCGCCCGCAAAGCCGCCCGCGAGCGCGACGGCAAGGTCCCATACGGTGGGTGTCGAGTTGTCGATGATGGCCGCCGTGGTGGTGCCAAGGGGCGAGAGCTTAAAGTACAGCGTGGACGTGACCAGGCAAAAGACCATTTGCAGCGCGAGACCGGCGACGGCCTCGACGGCAATCTCGCGGTCGAGCGTGGCGATGCCGTATGCCATGGCAAGGACCGAGCCCATGAGCGGGCAGATGAGCATGGCACCTACAATGGCGATGTCCGAGTCGATATCGAGACCGATGCTCGCGATGAGCATGGCGATGATGAGGATGCATAGGTGAGAGCCGGTCAGGCGTGCCCCGTTTACAAAGCGCTTGCGAATCACGTGGTAGGGCGCGCGACCCTCGCGAATGTTGAATGCGCGCTTTAAAAAGCGACCAGCCTGTTCGGCAGCCTCACTATGGGCAGGGCGGATGCCATGGCGCCGGTGATGGCGTTCACGCAGTCGCTTGATTTGTTGTTTGTCGAGTCCCATGTCCACCTCGTTCCAGCGCGGTCCGCGCAACGCGCCCGTTGTCCTAACTCTACACCGTGGCGGGCGGGGTGTCTGTTGGATGCGGAATCCGATAGGGCGGATGACGCGGGAGCAAATGCAAATCACAGGTTCAATTCCATCCCGCGAGAATATGATGCACCAGCTCCTTCAAATGTGACGAAACTGTGAAGCACGAGAGCGTGAATTTCAAAAAATACGCTGGTCGCCAATGTTGCGCAACAGAATTCAAAAATCGACAGCTACCGTTTGATACGTATGGATACATCCGTGTCAAAGGGAGAAAGCCATGGCAAACTACAGTCCACAACACTTTGAGCCTCGGGCTAAGGCCGTCAACGTCAAGGGCGTTGCCAACCGCGCCGTCGCAACCGTTTTGACGGCGGGCCTCATCGCTCAGCCGCTCATGTCGCCGCTGGCGGCAATCGCGGCACCGTCAACCGATAACGGCGATTCTGTTCAGGGGGGGGGGTAGTTCTGTAGAGAACACCGTTGTCGCCGGTAACCAAGCGGTCGCAAAGACGGCTGCCCAGCTGGCCGAGGAGTCGGCAAAGCAGCTCAAGGACGCTCAGGCCGCCTACGATGCCGCCCAG
Organism: uncultured Collinsella sp.; assembly: GCA_900542895.1. Classification (GTDB taxonomy): domain Bacteria; phylum Actinomycetota; class Coriobacteriia; order Coriobacteriales; family Coriobacteriaceae; genus Collinsella. Next base: position 8,342 of record UQPL01000050.1, read on the forward strand.
AAGAAGGCCGACGCGGCGGGCCAGTCTCAAAAGCAGGCGCAGCAGCAAAAGAATCAGGCCTCGCAGGCAGTAAGCGACAACGAAATCGAGCAGAACGCAGCAGAAGTCGCCGCGCTCCAGGAGAAGATCGACGAGCTTAAGGCGGCCGTCGAAAAGACCGAGCAGCAGCAGAAGAAGCTGGGCGACCTCAACGATCAGCTCGATCAGGCCAACAAGAGTGTCGAGGATAAGACCCAGGCGCTCAAGGACGCCAAGGCAAAGCAGGATGAGGCCAAGAAGGCCCTCGACGATGCACAGGCCAAGCTCGAGGCCATGGGTATGGACGAGTACGAGGCCGCCAAGAGGGCCGTCGAGGACGCGCAGGCAAAGCTCGATGACGCCAATAAGGCCGTTGCTACTGCACAGGCCAATCTGGACCAGGCCAAGGCTGCCGAGGCTAGCGCCCAGCAGGAAAAGAAGGACACTGAGGCCGCTCTGACGACTGCCCAGGCCAAGAAGCAGGAGACTGCCGCTGCGCTCGCAGCCGCAACCACCGCGCGCGATAACGCCCAGCAGAAGTTCAACCAGGCGCAGGCCGCGCTCGATGCTGCCGTCTCGGGTACGGGTGTCGACCTGAGTGCGCTTGAGGCCGCCAAGATCGCTGCTGCTGGTGAGCTCAAGACCGCGCAGGCGGAGCTCAATGCCGCGACGGATGCCGACGCCACCGCACAGACAAATCTGCAGGCCGCCCAGGCTGCCGTCGCTGCCGCGCAGGAGAAGGCCAACGCCGCCAACGCTGCTGTGGCATCTGCCCAGTCTGCATACGATGCGGCAAACAAGGAGTACAAGGACGCGGCCAGTAAGCGTGACGCCGCGAAGACGGCATACGAGCAGGCCCAGCAGACCGAGGCCGACAAGAAGGCTGAGTACGACCGACTCGTCGAGATTCGTCAGCAGAAGAGCAACGAGTTCGATCAGGCTCGTGCTGAAGTAACCGACGCGCACAATGCATACGACGCCGCAAACGCCGAGGTCGAGAAGCTTAACCAGCAGATTGCCGACCTCAAGTCGAACATGACCGTAGATCGGAATGTCATCAACCAGGGTATGTTCGGCTTCATGAACTACATCATCGGCGGCAGCCAGTTCACGGCCACGCAGAAAAAGAATGCCCAGGAAGCCGCATCGATGCTGACCGGTGCCGCTGACAAGGCCGAATGGTATGACAAGTACGTCGATCAGGACATGTCTCGCGACACCAATCCGCTTTCCTTGGAGCAGATGCGCAACGCCCTGACCTACCTCGATACCCAGAACAACCTCCGCAAGGCGAACGGTCAGTCGGAGCTCAGCGTCAGCCTCCGCATGACTGCGGCAGCCGCACTTAATACATCATATTCATCGAACATCTGGGGACACTCGAACTGCTATTTCGATCAAGGTGAGAACCTTGCGGGCGGCGGCGGAGCATACACCGGAGGCGAAACCGAGGATACCCTCGGCTGGCCATATACCGGTCTCTACACCCAGGAGAAAGAGGCATTCGATAAGTACGTTGCACAGTATGGCGACGAACTCGGCAGCCACCGATATGATTCCTACTATATCTACCAGCACTACAACAGCATCTACCATGAGTGCGGACACTATCTCAATATCATCGATGCCGGTGCGAAGGCTATCGGCATCGCAACTGGTAGCGGTAAGAACACCGATTCCGAGGTAACCATTTTCGACTATAGTGGAAGCACGGGGCAGAAGGACTTCACTGTCTCCGAGTTCAAGAAGCTCGTCACCGACTATATCGATTCTGCTTACAATGCAGGCGGCACTCAGGAGCAGAAGGAGCAGCTGAAGCAGCTACAGAATAAGCTGGCGGAGGCGCAGAAGAACTTCGGGACTGCCGGAACGGCTTATTCTGACGCATTGGATAAGCAAGAAAGCTCTCGCGACGCCTATACCGCGGCCGACACGAACATGAACACCGCCAAGGGCGAGTATGAGAAGGCTAAGTCCGGTACCGCCGCCGCGAAGACGGCATACGACGCTGCGAAGGACGCACTCGGCGGAATCGACATCGAGTCCCTCAAGCAGAACCTCGATGCCGCCAAGGCCGAGGCCGCTACTGCCCAGGCGGCTCTCGATAAGGCAAACGCCACGCTTGCTGACAGTAAGACGAAGGCAGCCGAGGCCGCTGCTCACAAGGCGAAGGCTCGCAGCGCCCGCGATGCCGCCAAGGCAAAGTCCGAACAGGCCAATGAGGCGTATGACAACGCTACCGCTTCGGTCAAGGACCTTGCCGCCAAGTGCGATGCCGCCAAGACGGATCTTGCGAACAAGCAGGGCACGCTTAACGATGCCAAGAAGGCCGACGACACTGCCCAGGCTGGCGTTGACAAGGCTCAGGCCGCAGATGTGCACGCCGCGACCGCTCTTTCGGGCGCCAAGCAGGCAGTTGCCGCCAAGACGCAGACCCTGTCCGACGCACAGGCGAAGGCCAAGGCTGCCGAGGGCGAACTGGCCGGCGCAAACAAGGCCTTCGAGCGCTTCGCTGGAGCCCAGAAGGCGGTCGACGACGCCAAGGCCGCCTATGACGCCGCCGTCGCCGGTGTCGCCGATGCCCAGAAGCAGCTCGAGGCCGCCAACGAAGCCGTCGTCGATGCGACCTTCGAGATCGTCGAGGCCAAGGCCGAGCTTGCCAACGACGAGGCGCTCAAGGCCGATCTTGAGGCTGTCGACCACAAGGCATCCCTTGCCGCGGGCACGACGGGCAACGAGAAGCTGGTCAAGCTGAACGCTGCCTACGCTCGCTATAAGGCCGCCGTCGATGCCGCCGCTGGCCTCAAGGCTGCTCTGAGCGATGCCGATGCCAAGCTGTCCGATGCCAACGACGCCTATGCCGCCGCGCTTGCCGAGCTCGGAGATGCCAAGGATGCCCTGGCTGCCGCTCAGGCCGAGTACGACAAGTATCATCCCAAGGCTGAGCCGCAGGCCAAGCCTCAGGTTGCGCAGGCTGCTGCAAAGGCCCCCGTTGCCAAGAAACAGGCTGCGCCTGCCGCGCTCGCCCAGACTGGCGACAATTCCGCGCTTGCGGGCGAGGTGTTCGTCATCGGCGGTGTGACGCTCGTGGCAGCGGGCGTGACGCTGGGCGATCGTCGTCGCAAGCAGATGTAGCGTTTCGAGCGTAGATTCTGCAACGAACTTCGGTTCATAGCAGGAACGCTTCGATAGCTTAACCGATAAGGCCGGCGCGCTGTTAAACGCAGCGCGCCGGCCTTTCTTTGTTTCGATATCAAAAAGCCCGGTCAGCA
>UQPL01000051.1:0-11366 GCA_900542895.1 uncultured Collinsella sp.
GGCGGCGGCAAGCGCAAGTAACATACGCATCGCCCGCTAGAGCGAGGTGAACCAAGGGCCCCGAGCAACTACGCTCGGGGCCCTTTTTGTTTGCCGTATCCGATCGCTAGTTCAAATGTGATTTCCTCGGGAATGCATCTAGAGGATGCCGTGGGCCTGTTTCCTACCATGCGGCAATGGGTCCCATGGGGTGCGCCGTGCATTTTTTGGAGTATTCTGCAGTTCGAGTTGTCTGCATATGATTTGACGTCGCCAACGGTGGCTTTCGGATATCCCTAGCGAGCGTTCTGAGTCAGATTTCGTCGTTTTCCGGAGCAGGGGCGCGTCATTCTCGCCATGTCGGAACCCAAAATGACGCAGCGCCCTAAAGGTTTGCCCGCTCGGGGTATTGCTGGCGCGGTCACGTTGCAGAATACTCCGTTTTTTGCACGGGCCAGGATGGGGTACCTCGGGAGAACACGGCGGTATCCCGTAAATATATACAATCTGTACCGTAATTTATACAAAACGAAGAGGCAGACAGCGTAGGGTTGGTGCATTGGGGTGCTTGATGCACCAAAATGGGGATCCCACGTGCCGTATACTCTGGCTGGATGTGAAAACGGCTTGACGCGTTGCCAGACGTAGGGGGAGGGTGTCTCGATGAGCGTATTCGAAATTGTGTTTAGTCCGACGGGTGGAACGCAGAAGGTGTCTGGCCTTGTGGCCGGGGCACTGGACAAGAATACCGTTACCGTCGATCTGACCGTTAGCGGGCTAGATTTCAGCGCTGTCTCGATGACCGAGGACGACGTGGCCGTAATCTCTGTGCCGGCGTATGCCGGTAGAATCCCGGCTGTGGTGGCTGACCGGTTGGGCATGGTGCGCGGCAACGGGGCTCGGGCTGTTTTGGTTTGCGTATACGGAAACCGCGCGTTTGAGGACACGCTCGTAGAGCTGGAGGACGTTGCGAAGCATGCGGGATTCCGGGTGATCGCGGCAGTTGCAGCCATTGCAGAACATTCCATTGCACGACAGTTTGCTGCCGGTCGTCCGGATGCGCAGGATGCGGCGCAGCTCGCAGAGTTTGCGCAGCAAATTCAGCAAAAGCTGTTGGCTGAGGATGCGTCCGAGCCCTCTATCCCCGGCAATCGTCCTTATAAACAAGCCAGAGGTCACCGCATGGCACCCGAGGCAACAGGGGATTGTGTCTCCTGCGGTGCATGCGCCGCGGCGTGCCCCGTTTGTGCTATCGACAAGGGTGACCCCAAACGAGCAGCTGGCGAGGCGTGCATCTCCTGCATGCGCTGCATCGCCGTATGTCCGCGAGGTGCTCGCAAGCTTGATTCCAGCAAACTATCCGCTGTTTCCCAGATGCTGAGCAAGGTTTGCGTCGTGCGGAAGGAATGCGAGCTCTTCATCTAGCGCATACGAAATTGGCGCAATGGGGGCAGGTTAATCTGCACCAACCTGGTGCAAACAAACCTGTCCCCAATGCACCAGAGTGAGGAGTGCTCCCGAGTGCCGGCAGAAAAGGAACGTCCCTAAGTGCCGCTTAAATACCGTTTATCGGAGAAAAAATACCGTTCGCCGGTCATAATGATTGTTCCGGCTTTGGGCTTGTCTATAATAACCCACGTAAAAGAAATGCGGAAGGTTACCGAGTCCCCTCGGACGTGGGCCTAACCAAAGTCTTAGAACGGGTGTGTCTCAATGGGTGCATTCGATTGATTTTGGTTGGGCTATATTTATGAAGGGACATGTCACCATGGGTTTCTTTTCTCGCCTAATGGGTGGTTCGGATAAGCAGACGACTGCGGCTTCCGAGTTCGAAATCCTCGCTCCCGTTTCCGGCGAGCTTGTTAATCTAGAAAAAACCAATGACCCCGCTTTTAGCAGCCGTGCAGTGGGCGATGGCGTTGCCGTGGTTCCCCAAGAGGGAACGGTGTGCGCTCCTGTTTCCGGTACCGTCGCCGCTCTGTTTCCGACTGAGCACGCGCTGGGCATCATGTCCGATAACAGCTCTGCTCAGGTGATGCTGCATATCGGAATCGACACTGTTAAACTTGAGGGCAAGGGCTTCCATGCGCTTGTTGCCCAGGGTGATCACGTTGACGCGGGCCAGCCCCTCGTCGAGGTCGATTTCGACGTGGTTCGCGCTGCCGGCTTTGATCCCACGGTCTTCGTTATCGTGTGCGAGCGTTCGGAGAACTCGACTCTTCGTGAGCATGCTTCCGGCCCTGTTGCTGTTAAAGAGCCTGTCGTCTGGCTTTCCGAGTAAATTCTTGTGGTGGGTACCGTGGTTATCAAGCGAGTTTTTAACAACAACGTCGCAATGGTCACTTCGGACGATGGCTCCGAGCTCATCGTCATCGGTCGAGGCCTCTGCTTTGGCCGTCATGCCGGCGATGCCATCGACGAGGCGTCGATCGAAAAGACCTACGCGTTGCAGGAGGGAACTTCTCAGGACTCGCGTACGATTGACCGCTTGGCACATCTTTTGGAGTCCATCCCCACCGTCAACCTCGTGATTTCCGAGGAAATCGTTCAGATGCTTCGTCGAGAGCTCAATGCCGACATCAACGATAAGATTCTCATTGCTCTCGCAGACCATATCAGCCTTGCTTTGGAGCGCGAGCGCAAGGGCGTCCCCTGTGAGAATCCGTTGCTACTCGAGATCCAGCAGTTCTATCGCAAGGAGTACGCGCTTGCGGGCCGTGCGCTGCAGATTATCAAGGAGTATATGGGCATCCAGATGAGCGAAGAAGAGCAGGGTTTCATTACGCTGCATATCGTCAACGCCACCATGCCGCAACGCTCCGATCGTCTGATTGTTTCGGTCCAGCTTGTTCGCGACGTGCTCGCGATTGTTTCTGAGCGCTATGCTACGACCCTCGATGACACCTCGCTGCCTTACGAACGTTTCGTTCGTCACCTGCAGTTTTTCGCACAGCGAGCGCTCGATCCTACGGCCGGGCAAATCAACGGAGACGCGCTGTTCCGAATCGATGAAACGGCGTATCCGTGTGCATTCTCGTGCGCGGACGCCATAGCCGCTCACTTGTCGTCTATCTATAACGTTGTCGTTACCGATGCCGAAAAGAGTTATCTCGCATATCACATTGTTAACCTGCTTGGAGAACTTGGTCTCTAGGCATAACGTGCCCACACATCGATTGATATAAGGCAAGGCTCACGGTCTTGTCTAGGGCACATCTGTCTTAATTTGCGGAAAAGGAAGGGGAGTACCGCTATGACCGCAAAAAAGAAGTTCAATTTCAAAGCGCCGTTGGAGGTGTTCGCGAAGTCGATCGTCCAGCCGATGATGTATCTCTCGGTTGCCGGCATCCTGCTCATCGTGGGCATTATTCTGACCAACAAGACCATCTGCGCTTTGGTCCCCGTACTGGGCTCCGGTGCGTTCCAGCTTGTGGGCGCCGTTGTCTATCAGTCGCTGATGTTTATCATCAACAACCTCTCGATTCTGTTCTGCGTGGGCATCGCCGGCGCCATGGCAAAGAAGAACAAGGGTCATGCTTCGCTGATCGCCCTGATGTCGTTCTTCCTGTTCCTGCAGGCTAACAACATCGTGCTCAACGCCACCGGCTCTCTTGCCGATGCGAGCGGCATGCTCGGTCTTACCGGAACCGGCCAGGCCACCGTTATGGGCATCCAGGTACTCGATACTGGCGTGTTTGGCGGCATCATTCTCGGTTGCATCACCGGTGCCGTGTTCAACAAGTACTCGAACAAGCAGTTCCCCATTGCCCTTTCGATGTTCTCGGGCGTCCGCTTCCCGTTCCTGATTATGATCATCATTTCCTGGATCATGGGCGCTGGCTTCTGCATCGTTTGGCCTCCGGTTCAGGGTGCCATCTCCTCCGTTGCCGGCATCATTAAGGAGTCGGGCAACATCGGTCTGTTTATCTACGGCATGCTCAACAAGCTGCTCGTTCCCACCGGTCTGCACCACCTCATCTACACCCCGTTCCAGTTCTCCGATGTGGGTGGCACCCTGACGCTGGGTGATCAGGTTATTGCCGGCGCCTATCCCATCCGTGTTGCCGAGATGGCAATGACGGGTCAGCCCTTCTCCGATAGTACGTATTTCAACAGCTACACCTTCAACAACCTGTGGCCCTACATCGGTATCGGTCTCGCCTTTATCGTCACCGCTTACAAGGGGAACAAGGATAAGACCAAGGCCGTTATTATCCCGCTGATCATCACCGCCGTGCTCTCCTGCGTGACCGAGCCCATGGACTTCCTCTTTGTCTTTGCCGCTCCCGTGCTCTTTGTCGTTCACTCGGTTCTTTCCGGCATCTTCCTGGTCCTGCTCAAGGTCCTCTCCGTGCCCGCTTCGACTGCAGGCGGCATCATCAACATCGTGGTTTCCAACCTGGTCCTCGGTGTCGATAAGACCAACTGGCCGGTTATGCTGGTGCTTGGAGTCGTCAACGCCGCTCTGTACTTCTTCCTCTTCACCTTCCTTATCAAGAAGCTCAACCTCCACACGCCTGGTCGCGAGGAAGAGTCCGAGCTTGCCGAGTCCGTTGCCGAGGGCGAGGCCGCCGCGTCTGTCGCAGTGAAGCAGGGCGCCGTTGCCGCGGCTCCCGCAGAGGGCGTCGATGCAGGTATTGCCGACCTGGTCGCAGGTCTTGGTGGCAAGGACAACATCGAGGAGCTCGAGAACTGCTTTACGCGTCTCCGCGTGAACGTTAAGAACCCGGACCTCATCAATGAGGACCTCATCAACCACGTGCCCAACAGCGGCATCAACCGCAACGGCAATAATATCCAGATCATCTTTGGCATGAAGGTCGCCGAGATGCGCGACAAGGTCGAAAACGCAATTGAGAAGGAGCAGTAAACAATGATCATTACTCTGTGTGGTGGCGGATCCACCTTTACCCCCGGCATCGTCAAGTCCATCGCCCTGCGCAAGGACGAGCTCGACGTTGACGAGATTCGTCTGTACGACATCAACGAGGAGCGCCAGCGCAAGATCGGCGTGCTCGTGGACTGGATTTTGCACGAGGACCTCGGCCTGGACATCAAGCTCACGGTGACCACCGACAAAAAGACGGCTTTTACCGACGCGAGCTTCGTGTTTGCCCAGATGCGCGTGGGCGGCTACGCCATGCGCGAGCAGGACGAGAAGATTCCGCTGCGTCACGGCTGCGTGGGTCAGGAGACTTGCGGTTGCGGCGGCCTTGCCTACGGCATGCGCACCATCTTCCCCATGGTCGAGCTGATCGATGACGTTGAGAAGTACGCCAAGAAGGACTACTGGATTCTCAACTACTCCAACCCTGCCGCCATCGTCTCCGAGGGCTGCCGCGTGCTGCGTCCCAACGCTCGTATCATCAACATCTGCGACATGCCGATCGCGATCATCGACGTGGTTTGCGCCGCGCTCGATATCGACAAGAAGGATGTCGAGTACGATTACTTTGGCCTCAACCACTTTGGTTGGTTCACCTCGATCCGCCACAAGGGCGAGGAGGTGCTCCCGCAACTGCGCGAGTACATCAAGGAGCATGAGATTCTGCTGCCCGACTCTTACCTCAAGGGCATGGGCTCGCTCATGGCAAAGAAGCCCGAGGAGGCCGTCGACGAGCACCCCGAGCAGAACCGCCACACCAAGGGCAGCTGGTACTACGTCTGGAAGGGCGAGTACGAGATCATGGAGTGCTTCCCGGAGTACCTGCCCAACACGTATCTGAACTACTACCTGCAGCAGAAGGAGTTCGTCGAGCACTCCAACCCCGAGCGCACCCGTGCTAACGAGGTTGAGGAGACGCGTGAGAAGAACCTCTTTGATGGTATCGACCATTACGAGAAGACGGGCGAGATCGACGAGAGCACGTTCTATGCGGGCAGCCACGGCGACTGGATTGCCGATCTGGCTATCGCTCTGAAGAACGACACCAAGCAGCGCTTCCTGGTCATTTGCGAGAACAAGGGCGCCATCCCCAACATGCCCTACGACGCTATGGTCGAGCTGCCTGCCTACATTGGCAAGAACGGCCCCGAGGTCATCAGCCGCGACAACATTCCGCTGTTCCAGCAGGGCCTCATGATGCAGCAGCTGAACTCCGAGAAGCTCATTGTCGAGGCTACGATCGAGGGTTCGTACGAGAAGGCGCTTAAGGCCTTTACGCTCAACAAGACCGTGCCGTCGATGAAGGTCGCCAAGGAGGTTCTCGACGACATGATCGAGGCCAACAAGGGTTACTGGCCCGAGCTTAAGTAAAAGCAACAGGGTCGCTGGCCGCATGCCTGAAGCAATGCCCCGCCCACGTGATTGCGTGGGCGGGGCATTGTCGTTTGGTAACGCGTTTTATCAAATATGGCATTTATCTGCGATAATGTTCATTTTCACCGCTGATGGTGACATTTCATACCGCCTGCCGAACTGCGTGGAGACCTAACAACTTTTTAGGTCAGTGTTGTGCGTGTAGCAATTTCGCCCGGCCTCGCCTCCGGGCTGCCATGTGAGAGGGGATCTTATGGCTCGACTGCACGTAATGGAACGCAGCCACGCTCAGGCCGTCATGGACGACCTGCACGATGCACTCGGACGTCGTCTGGCGGTGAGTTCACTCGCCCCGTGCCCCGTCGAGTTTACGGCGGCGCTCGTCAACCTGTGCTCCACCCAGAGCTGCGGCAAGTGCACGCCCTGCCGCGTGGGCCTGAGCGCGCTGAGCGATCTGCTCGCCGATGTGCTCGAGGGCCGCGCCGACGAGTCCACGCTCAACTTGATTGAGCGCACGGCCCGCACCATCTACCTTTCGAGCGACTGCGCCATCGGCTACGAAGCTGGCGCCATGGCACTCACGGCCATTCGCGGCTTCCGCGACGATTTTGAGCACCACATCCGCGAGCACTCCTGCGGCTTTGACCGCGAGGCTCGCGTCCCGTGTGTCTCGGGCTGCCCGGCGCACGTCGACATTCCTGGTTACATCTCGCTCGTCGAGGCAGGCCGTTATGCCGACGCCGTCAAGGTCATCCGCAAGAACAACCCGCTACCGCTCGTCTGTGGCCTGGTGTGCGAGCATCCCTGCGAGATGCATTGCCGCCGTGGCATGGTCGACGACCCCATGAACATCCTCGCCCTCAAGCGTTTTGCCGTTGAGCATAGCGACCTCAACGACCACAAGCCACATGTAGTGGACAACACCGGTAAGCGCGTCGCCGTGATCGGCGGCGGCCCGGCCGGCCTTTCCTGTGCCTACTACCTGGCCGTGATGGGCCACAAGGTGACCATTTTTGAGCAGCGCCACCACTTGGGCGGCATGCTGCGCTACGGCATCCCCAGCTATCGTCTGCCGCGCGAGCGCCTGCAGGCCGAGATCGACTGGATCTTGAGCGCCGGCATCGACGTGGAGCTCGACCACTCCGTGAGCGGCGAGGAGCTCGCCCGTCTGCGCGACGAGTTCGATGCCGTCTACCTGGCCATCGGTGCCCACAGTGACAAGAAGCTCGGCCTTCCGGGTGAAGAGGCGCCCGGCGTGGAATCGGCCGTCAAGATGCTGCGCGCCATCGGCGATGACGAGCTGCCCGACCTGAGCGGCCAGCGCGTGTGCGTCATCGGCGGCGGCAACGTTGCCATGGACGTGGCACGCTCCGCCGTGCGCTGCGGTGCCGAAAAGGTAAGCATCGTCTACCGCCGTCGCATCTGCGATATGACGGCCCAGGACGCCGAGATTGCCGGTGCCCAGGCCGAGGGCTGTGAGGTGCTGGAGCTCACGGCGCCGCTCGCCATCGAGACGGGCGAAGATGGTCGCGTGAGCGGCCTGCGCGTGCAACCGCAGATTATCGGCGAGCCCCGCCGCGGTCGTCCGGCTCCGCGTGCCGCCGCTACGCCCGAGCGCGTCATCCCCTGCGAGCGCGTGTTTGTCGCCATTGGCCAGGACATCGATTCCAAGCCGTTTGAGGACATGGGCATCGCCTGCAAGTGGGGTTGCGTGGTCACCGACTCGGACGGTGCCGTGCCCAACTTCGATGGCCTCTTTAGCGGCGGCGACTGCCAGACCGGCCCCGCCACCGTCATCCGTGCCATCAACGCCGGCCGCGTGGCTTCGGCAAACATCGACCGCTATCTGGGCTTCGACCACAAGATCAAGCTCGACGTGGAGCTGCCGACCGTTCAGTTTAAGGGCAAGCACGAGTGCGGCCGCTGCGAGCTGGGTGAGCGCGAGGCCGGCGAGCGTATTCACGATTGGAATCTGGTCGAGCAGGGCCTTACCGAGGAGGAGGCGCGCCAGGAGGCAAGCCGCTGCCTGCGTTGCGACCACTTTGGTTTTGGCGCGTTCCGCGGAGGGAGGAACCTGGAATGGTAGAGCTCAACAACCCCACTGTCAGCGATAACACCGAAAGCGGAGCACTCAATATGGTCAAGCTCACTATCGATAATTGCGAGGTCGTGGTGCTCGAGCACACCACGATCCTGGACGCGGCCAAGTCCGTCGGCATCCAGATTCCCACCCTGTGCTACCTGCGCGATCTGAACGAGATCGGCGGCTGCCGCGTGTGCGTGGTCGAGGTTGAGGGCTGCGACCAGCTGGTTGCCGCCTGCAACAACTACGTGCTCGATGGCATGGTGGTCCACACCAACAGCCCCAAGGCCCGCGAGGCGCGCCGCACCAACGTGCAGCTGCTGCTTTCGCAGCACGATTCACGCTGCACGAGCTGTGTGCGCAGCGGTAACTGCAACCTGCAGACCATTGCCAACGACCTGGGCATTTTCTATCTGCCGTATCAAAGGCATTTGGCGGGCGAGGGCTGGGATTTCGATTTCCCCATCATCCGCGAAAACGACAAGTGCATTAAATGCATGCGCTGCATCAAGGTGTGCGAGAGCGTACAGGGCCTAGGGATTTGGGACCTGACCAACCGCGCCACGCATACCGCCGTGGGCACCCGCGGGCGCGTGCCGATCGGCAAGACCGATTGCGTCGCGTGCGGCCAGTGCATCACGCATTGCCCGACGGGCGCGCTGCGCGAGCGCGACGACACCGAGACCGTGTTTGACGCCATCGCCGATCCCGACAAGATCGTGCTGGTGCAGATTGCGCCGGCCGTGCGTAGCGCCTGGGGAGAGGAACTCGGCATATCTCGCGAGGAGGCCACCGTTGAGCGCTTGGCCTGTGCGCTGCGCCGCGTGGGCTTTGAGTACGTGTTCGACACCGATTTCTCGGCCGACCTCACCATTATGGAGGAGGGCTCCGAGCTGCTCGAGCGCCTGGGTAAGGCCGCCAAGGGCGAGGGCGACAGCCGCAGCTGGCCCATGTTCACGAGCTGCTGCCCGGGCTGGGTACGCTTTGTGAAGGCGCGTTACCCCGAGTTTGTCGACAGCCTGTCCACGTCCAAGTCGCCGCAGCAGATGTTCGGCGCCATCGCCAAGACCTACTACGCCAAGGTGCTGGGCGTGGAGCCCGAGCGCCTGTTTGTGGTGTCCGTGATGCCGTGCACGGCCAAGAAGGCCGAGTGCGCGCTGCCGAGCATGGTGGGCGAGGGCGGCACGCCCGATGTGGACGTTGCGCTGACGGTGCGCGAGATGGTGCGCATGGTCCGCGCGAGCCACGTGAGCGTGGATACGCTAGTTGAGGAGCCGCTCGATACGCCGCTGGGCTTTGGCACGGGTGCGGGTGTGATCTTTGGCGCCACGGGCGGCGTGATGGAGGCCGCCGTGCGCTCGGCCTATTACCTGGTGACGGGCAAGAACCCCGACGCCGACTTCTTTACCGATGTGCGCGGCCTGGACGGCTGGAAGGAGGCCGTCGCCGATATCGATGGCACTAAGGTGCGCGTCGCCGTGGCACACGGGCTGGGCAACGCTGCCCGTCTGCTCGACGCGATTCGCGACGGCCGCGTGAGCTATGACTTCGTTGAGGTTATGGCGTGCCCGGGCGGCTGCGTCGGTGGCGGCGGTCAGCCCATCCACGACGGCTGCGAGCTGGCAGCCGAGCGTGGCCAGGTGCTCTGGGGCCTGGATGCCGCTGCGGACATTCGTTTCTCGCACGAGAATCCCGATGTCCAGGCGTGCTACCGCGAGTTCTTGGGCGAGCCGCTCTCGCCGCTGGCTGAGGAGCTGCTGCATACCGACCATCACGCATGGACGATGCCTAACGAGGGGACGTGCTAGCGATGCGCGCGTTTGATTTTGAGATGTCGCGCCGGGGGTTTGCCTCGGCGCTTGCCGCGGGTGCGCTGTCGCTCGCACTCGCGGGCTGTGGCGGCGGGGCTGCCGGTGCCGGGTCCGCCGCGGGCTCGGCTGCCACGGACGGCGCCGGTGCTGCTGCAGAGCCGGTCGAGGTGCGCGTCGCCTCGCTCAAGGGGCCGACCTCGATTGGTCTGGTGCAGTTTATGGACCGGGCAGTCGATGGCGAGACGGACAATGAGTTCGACTTTGCGATCAATACTGCCGCCGATGAGATTGTGCCCAAGGTCATTCAGGGCGATATCGACATTGCCCTGGTGCCCGCCAACGTGGCGAGCGTGCTCTATAACAAGACTGAGGGCGCGGTGCAGGTCATCGACATCAACACGCTGGGCGTGCTGAACGTTGTGACGGGCGACGCGAGTGTGACCTCGTTTGGCGATTTGGCGGGCCATACCGTCTATATGACGGGCAAGGGCACCACGCCAGAGTACGTCATGAACTTCCTGCTGGAGCGCGCGGGCCTGACCGGCCAGGTGACGCTCGAGTTTAAGAGCGAGCCCACCGAGGTGCTGTCGGCCCTGCTTGCCGATCCTTCTGCCGTGGGCGTGCTGCCCGAGCCGTTCAAGACCGCTGCCATCGCAAAGAGCGAAGGCAGGCTGTCGGCTCCGGTAAGTCTGACCGATGTGTGGGATGAGCTGGCAGGTGACACGGGTTCGCGCCTGCTGACGGGCGTGACCGTGGTGCGCCGTGCCTTTGCCGAGGAGCATCCCGAGGTCGTGGCGGAATTCCTGAGCTGCCATGTTGCGAGCGTTGAGGCCGTGAACGCGGCGCCGGCGGACTGGGCTCAGGCCGTGGTCGATGCGGGTATCGTCGATAACGCCGCGATTGCCGAAAAGGCGATTCCCGGGTGCATGCTCGTGTGCCAGACGGGGAAGGATATGAAGGCGGCGCTCGGTGGGTACCTGCAGGTGCTGGCCGATGCGGACGCGAGCGCCGTGGGCGGAAAGCTCCCGGCTGACGATTTCTACTACATGGAGTAGCCCGTGCGTGCGTTTGCTCGACAAATGGCAGAGCGTATGAAGGCGGTGGCGGCAGCAGGTGCCGTTGCCGCCTTTTGGCTTGCCGTGTGGGTCTTCGCGGCGGCGCTGGTGGCGCAGCCGTTGATTTTGCCGGGGCCGGGCGCTGTTGTGGTGGCGTTGCTACGGCTGGTGTGCGATGC
>UQPL01000052.1:0-11354 GCA_900542895.1 uncultured Collinsella sp.
TCAAACGACAGCACGGCGCCGTTGAGCATGAGCGAACGCCCCTTCATAAAGGTGCTGCCAAGCGCCGCCTCCTTACGAAGCGCCTGCACAAACGTCCCCTGCGCCATCACTTCCTCCAATCTCGCGCGGACCAGCAAGGTCGCTCTTAGATCACCGTCACTCTGCCTTGGTTACCAACGATGGCCTTTGCCTCTGCCAGCAGCGGAATCGAGCGTGCGTTGACCTTGGCCGGAACCTCGGCACGCAGCACACGCCCGTCCACCTGCTCGATAAAGATCTCCACGCGGTCGCCGCCCGGGTTGGCGGTAAGCACCGTGGCAAGACGCGCCATATTGCCCTGGCTAAAGCGGCTGTTGGGCACCATGACCTCAAACACCTTGGGCTTGTTGTTCTCCTCGTTAAGCTCCAGCGGCACGATCTCCTGCGCGATGATCTGGTCGCCGCGGTCCGAGCGCTCGAGCTTGCCCTTAATGCGCACAAACGCATCGGACAGCTGCGCGCCGGTCTCGGGATCGACCTCGCCGTACAGGTACCCCTCGGCCTCCTTGTAGGTCTTGGGGAACACCACGACCGTGGCCTCGCCTTCCATGTCCTCGAGCTGCACAATACCCATGGGGTCGCCGTTTTTGGTCACGCGCTTGGACACGCTCGAGACCATGCCGGCCCACCACAGCGCCTTACCCTCGGGAATCTCCTGGTTGATGGTGCCGCCCGTAGGATTCTGAACCTCGTAGCCGGTGTCGATCTGCGAGAACGAGAAGTCGCGCGCTTTGCTAAGTGCATACTCAAACGGGCGCAGCGGGTGGTCCGAGACATAGATGCCCAGGACCTCCTTCTCCTGGCTCAGCTTAAGGTGGCGGTCCCACTCCTGGCCATCCGGATCGGGTACGCTCACCTCAAAGCCCGAGCCCTCAACGTCGCCAAACATATCGAAGAACGACGTCTGGCCGCTCGCGCGGTCCTTCTGGCGCTTTACCGCGGCATCGATGATGTTCTCGGGGTTGTTCTTGTCCACAAAGTGCATCATCTGGCGACGCGGATACCCCGTGGAGTCGAAGGCGCCTGCCTTGATCAGCGATTCGATCACGCGACGGTTGGCCTGGCTCGAGTCCACGCGCTCGACAAAGTCGTGCAGCGTCTTAAACGGACCGCCCGCCTCGCGCTCGGCGATAATCGCCTGCGCCACGCCGGTGCCCACGCCGCGGATACCGGCCAGACCAAAGCGCACGCCTTCCTTGGTAGCCGTGAACTCGGTACCGGACTCGTTGACATCTGGCGACAGCACGGGGATGCCGTCGTGACGGCACGCCGAGACGTAGTGCACGATCTTGTCGGTCTTACCCGTATAGGACGTCAGAACGGCCGCCATGTACTCATGCGGATAGTGCGCCTTGAGCCATGCCGTCTGCATAACCAGGATGGCGTAACCGGCGGAGTGCGACTTATTGAAGGCGTAGGACGCGAACTCAAGGACATCGTCCCAAATCTTCTGGGCGACCTCGCGCGTGTAGTTGTTCTTGATAGCGCCATTCATCCAGTGGTCGTAAGTGGTCTCGTCCGAGCCATCCTCCCAGTGGAGCACCGTCGACGTGAGCAGCTTAATCTTTTTCTTAGCCACGGGCTTACGGATACGCGAGTCCGATTCGCCCTTGGAGAAGCCGCACATCTCGACGGAGATGAGCATAACCTGCTCCTGGTAGACCATGGTGCCGTAGGTTTCGCCCAGGATGTCGTCCAGGCGGTCGTCGTAGGAGACGGCCGGCTCCTTGCCGTTCATACGGTTGATGTAGGACGAAACCATGCCGGCGCCCAGCGGGCCCGGGCGGTACAGGGCGATCAATGCCACGACGTGTTTGTACTCGGTGGGCTTCATGTTCTTGATCGTGGCCGTCATGCCGGCGGACTCGACCTGGAAGACGCCGGCGGTGTGGCCGGAGCCCATGAGCTTAAAGATCTCGGGATCGTCAAAGGGAATCTCTTCCTCTTTGATGTCGATGCCGAAGTTCTTTTTGATGTTTGCCTTGGCCTTGGAGATAACCGTCAGCGTGCGCAGGCCCAAGAAGTCCATCTTGAGCAGGCCCATGTCGGCGACGGTATGGCCCTCGTACTGGGTAATCTCGACGCCGCCCTTGGTGTCGAGCTTGGTGGGCACGTGCTCGTTGACGGGGTCGCGGCAGATCAGAACGGCGCACGCGTGCACGCCCTCGCCACGGGTGAGGCCCTCGATCGAGAGCGCCGTGTCGATGATGCGGCGAGCGTCGTCGTCCTTTTTATAGGCCTCGGCAAAATCGGGGTTAAACAGATCCTCTTTGCCGGGTTGCTTTTCGAGCACCTGCTTGAGCTTGACCTTGGGGTCGCTCGAGACCATCTTGGACAGGCGCTGGCCCATGTAGACCGGGTAGTCCAGGACGCGCGCGGCGTCGTTGATGGCCTGCTTGGCCTTGATGGTCGAGTAGGTGATGACGTGGGTGACCTTCTCGGGGCCGTAGAGCTGGCGAACGTGCTCCACGACCTCGAGGCGTCGCTCATCGTCGAAGTCCATATCGATATCGGGCATCTCGGTACGTTGCGGGGACAGGAACCTCTCGAACATCAGGCCGTTCTCGAGCGGGTCGAACGCGGTGATGTTCATGGCGTAGGCGACGATAGCGCCGGCGGCCGAGCCACGGCCGGGGCCGACGCCGATGCCGTTGTCCTTAGCCCATTGCACGTACTCGGCAACGATCAAAAAGTAGGCGGCAAAGCCCTTGTCGCAGATGACCTTGTATTCGTACTCAAAGCGCTCTTTGATGTTGACGCCACCGATCTCGCGCGTGGCCCAGTCGTCGCCATAGTGCTGGCGCAGGCCCTTCTCGCACTCGCGGCGGAACTGGCTCTCGTGCGTCTCGCCGGGATCGAGCAACGGAAAGCGCGGCAGGATGATAGAGTCCCAGTCCAGCTCAACGTAGCACTTGTCGGCGATCTCGAGCGTGTTGTCGCAGGCCTCGGGGCAATACGGGAACATCGCCCGCATCTCCTCCTCGGTCTTCATGTAAAACTCCGAGCCGGTCATGCGCATGCGGTTGGGGTCATCGACCTTGGCGTTCATGCCAATACACATGATGACGTCCTGCACGGGCGCATCCTCGCGGCGCAGGTAGTGGAAGTCGTTGGTGGCGATGACCTTGACGCCCACCTGCTTGGCGATGTCGATGAGCGTGCGGTCCATCTGCTCGTCAGTCAGGCCGTTGTCGGTGGTGATGCCGTGTTCCTGGATCTCGATGTAGAAGTCACCGGGCTCGAAGGTATCACGGAAGGTCTCGGCCCACTTGATGGCGCCCTCCATGTCGCCGCGGTCGATGTATTTGGGGATGATGCCCGCGATACAGGCGCTCGTGCAGATCATGCCCTTGGCGTGACGGCGCAGGTTGTCGAGCGTCACGCGCGGCTTGTAGTAAAAGCCCTGCACGGCGGCCTCGGAAACCGTCTGCATCAGGTTGACGTAGCCCTCCTGGTCCTTGGCCAGGAGAATCATGTGGTAGAGCTCGGGCTTGTGGTCGCGGGCGAGCGTCTCGTCCGGCGTAAAGTAAACCTCGCAGCCAAAGATGGGCTTAATGACCAGGGGCGGCTTGAGCTCGTCGATGTTGCCCTTCTCGTCCCACATGGCCATGTCCTTCACATACTGGGCATGCTCGCGCGGGTTTGACTCAGGATCGGGCTCCACCAGCTCGTCGCGGCGGTCCTTTTCCAAGAAGGCCTTGTCGTGGCTCCAGGTTTTGTACTCGGGCGTGTTGTGGTTGACGGCGTCGCAGGCCAGCGCCAGGTCGGGTACGCCGTACATGTAGCCGTGGTCGGTAATGGCCACGGCGGGCATGCCAAGCTCAACGGCACGATTGACCATATCCTGGATACGGGTTGCGCCGTCGAGCATGGAAAAGACAGTGTGATTGTGCAGATGGACGAATGCCATGTGATGAGCTCCGATGCGGGTTCGTGTTCTGACTGAACGATTTTACCGCACGGCACGGACAGCACCCGAACCTAGCCAAACCAACACGGCTCCTCTTGCAGTTGCGGTGAAATGCGGACTGTTTGGCGGCTTTTTTGGCCAAAACAGCCCGTATTCCACCGCAAGTTATCTGAGGGCTAGAGATTGTAGATGACTACTTGAGGTTCGGCGGGTTCGACGAAGATGGCTGGATTCGCCTGCTCCACGCGAACAAACTTGACCGTCACCGTCTCAAAGCCCGCCTTGTGCAACACGTCGGCGTAAACGCGCGCCTGCAGGGCGTGCTTCTCGAGCAGCTGGTCCGGCGTCTCGTCCGGTGTGCCGCCCGTCTTGTAGTCGATGACCAGCGCGCGTGACGAATCCGCCGGGTTCGTCGCCAAAGCGTCGATGGCGCCTTCGGCATAGGCACCGTAGCGAGCGATGTCCTCGTCCTCGCAGCCCAGTGAAAAGAACGGCACCTCGGCGCGAACGCACGGCCACGCGAGCAGGTCGGCACGAACAGCCGACTTGAGCCAGCGGTCCAGGGCAACATCGAAGCGTTCGCGCTGCTCCGGCGTCAGGCACCACAGGCGAGCCAGGGCGTCGGCACGCTCAGCAGGCAGCGCATCGGCACCCATCTCGATGAGCCACTGGCAGGCGGCATGAAACGCCGAGCCCAACGCCATGGGGTTGCCGGCGGGCTCAACGGCGGCCACGTCTGCATCGACCATCTCGGAACCATCCGACTCCGCATCATCGCCGGACTCGTCCATGGGCACACGCGCCTCGGCGGCACGGTCTTCTGTCTCGGCATGGAGCGCCGCGGCGATTGACGAGTAGCTATACGAGTCACGCGCCGGGAACGGACAGATGCCCATGCGCACGCCCACTGCCTGGGGATACACAAGCTCAAACGAATCGGGCTTGGGGTCGGCAGGACCGGGGACGATTGTACTGGCCGAATCGTCGGCAGCATCTGTATCGGCATCGCCACGAACAAGCCTGCCCTCGACATCCAGCGAAGCGTTGGCCTCAAACGCCTGCTCGCCAAAGGTAAAGTCCGAAAGCGAAATGAGCTCGTAGTCGCCCGGTTGGGAGTTGTCGAACACCAGGCGGTCGGCATCGAGCTGCGGCATGTCCAGACTGTCGGCCGGCAGGATGCGGCGCAGCACGTCGTAGGTCAGATCGATCTCGACGTCGAAGGTCGGCGCCGTCACCTTGCCACGGCTCACGCCGGCATCCATCGCCAAGATCACCAGCTCGCGCGCACGCGTCATGGCGACATAGAGCAGACGAGCCCGCTCCTCGAGCGAAAGCTGTAGGTCGTCGTTGCGCAGGCGAGCAAATGCCTCGGCGGGAGAACCCGTCGCACAGACGTCCTCCATGAGCTCCGGCGGCAGCCACAGCGACGTGCCCTTGCCCTTAAACGCGTGCTCAAACTGCTTTTTGACGTCGTCGCCCTTCACAAAGGTACCGTCGGCAAGCTTAACGCCGTCGAAGCGTGCCGGCAGTGCCACGACCTGCGCTCCGCCCTCGACGCGACCCATCTGTGCCGCACCCGAGGACTTACGCACGCCAAAGCACTCGGCGACCGCCACGACCGGATATTCCAGACCCTTGGAGGCATGCACCGTCATGATGCGCACCGCGCCGTCGCCCTCCTCGTTGAGGGCACCCGGGGCCTCCTTGCCCGCCAAGAAGCGGTCGAAGGCCAGCGCGATGGAACGCGGCGAGTTGCCGAACTCGGCCTCCTCCTCGGCCACGGCGTCGAGCGCCTTGAGCACGTTGGCGGCGATGGCCTTGCCCTCGGGGCCGCGCTGCGCCAGGCGCACGAACCAGCCGGAGGCATTGACCGCGTCGCGCGCGATGGCGGCGAACGAATCACGCCCCACGCGACGCAGTGCGTAGCGCAGCACCTCGCGGGCACGCGTCACAAGCGGCAAGCCCTGCAAGCCCGGCACATCGGAATCGCTCATGATGCCCATGTCGATATTCCGGCGCGAGGTCTCCCCCGTCTCGCCATCGAGCTTGGTCGCCAGCGCCAGGAACTCCTGGGCGCCGAGCGCAAACATCGGCGAGGCGAGCAGCGGCATAAGGCCCTGCGCCGTATCGGCCGGATTGGCGAGCGCGCAGACCAGGGCACGCACCGTCTGCACCTCGGCTGCCTGGGCAAAGACCGAGCCGCCTGCGATGACGCAGTCGAGCCCCTGATCGCGGAAGGCCTGGGCGTAGACATCGGCGTTGGTCATGCGGCCCAGCAGCAGTACCATGCCGCCCTGGGGCTGGCCGGCATCGGCAAGCGCGCGGAAGCGCTCGGCGATCGCGCGGGCCTTGGCCTGTGTGCGCTCCTGCATACTGCCGCCGGCAACAAAGAGGGCCTGGCGGCGCGAGGCGTCCGCCACCAGCGTGTCCTTGCGGCCGTCGCTCGCCTCAAGATCCAAAAAGCCCTGCATCAGGCCGCCGTCATCGCCGTCGAAGACGCGTGCCACGTAACGCAGCACCTCGTCATGGCTGCGGAAGTTGCGCACGAGTTTGACGAGTTCGCCGGCAGGGGCATCGGCCACGGCAGTCGCCTCGGGCGCGGCAGACGAGCCCACCTTGCGCTCCTGACGACGGAACACCTCGACCTCGGCGCCACGGAAGCGATAGATGGACTGCTGCGCATCGCCCACGGTGCACAGCGCGCGCTCCCCCGCACCCGTCAGGTAGCGTATCAGATCGACCTGCATCTGGTCGGTATCCTGAAACTCATCGATCATGACCATCTTAAAGCGGCCCTCGTACGCAGCACGGATGGCAGGGTAATCGCGCAGGGCCTCGTAGGCCATACGCAGCAGGTCGTTATTATCGAGGGCGGACTGGGCAGCCTTCAGCGCGCGATACTCAGCCTCCACGGAACGGGCCAGGCCCACCAGCGCATCGAGCGCCGGGCCACCGCAGGCAAGCACGATATTGATAAACGCATCGGCGGCCTCGGCCTTGAGCAGCTCGACCTGCTCCTTAGGGAATGCCTTGCTCGCGCGCGGCATGGTGCACGACATCATGAGTCGCGCTGCATCGGCCATGGTCTTGCCGCTCGCCTCGAACGCGTCAATGGCGTCGAGTGCCATCTGCGCCTTCTCGGTCGCGGCCTTGCTTGCGCCCAGCGCCGCGCGATAGGCATCGGCGAGTGCCGAGGTATCGGCCTGCCCGCGCGCCACGCACACGTCGTCCATACCGCCCGGCAACTGGCTCGACAGCTCCAGCAGGTCGCGCACCAGGCCCTTGATGGTCGCGCCAGCGCCAAAGGAACCGCCCTCGCCCGCCATGGGATACCAGGCATAGAGGGCCTTGAGCGATGCCGCGAGCTCGGGGGCGGCATCGGGCGCCGTCGCGCGGGCCAACACATGCTCAACAGCCTGGTCCATGAGCTCGTCGGTATCGGTGAGCACCGTGAACTCGGGGTCGATGCCCAGCTCCAGCGCATGCGCGCGCAGGATACGCGAGCACATGCCGTGAATGGTCGAGATCCACGCGTCGTCGACGGTCAGTGCCTCCTCGTCCATGCCCTCGTCGATAAGCGCACGGCGCACGCGGTCGCGAATCTCGGCCGCGGCATCTTTGGTAAAGGTAATAGCGAGCACCTGATCCAGATGTTCAACGAACGGACCGGATTCGGGCGAGAGCGCGTAGACGATGCGGCGCGTAAGGGTAAAGGTCTTGCCCGAGCCGGCACCCGCCGAGACAAATAGCGGGCGGTCGAGCGTTTTGACGACTTGCAGCTGTTGCGGCATCAAAGTCGAAAGATCCATGGTCTACACGTCCCTCCTTACAAACGTTCCTTGGTGGTTATACGAACAGCGCGCATGCGCGGCTTGCGCCGATGTCGGGTCGACAGCGGCGACGTCACCTGCCTCGAGCTCGCGCAGGCGCTCGGCAATGCCGGTCTCCACGCGGTCGAGCAGGGCATCGAAGTCCATGCTGCCGCCCTCGCCCGGGAAGCCCTTCTTGAGGCCCGGGATGCGACCGTCACCACGCTCTTCCTCGAGCAACTCGGCACTCGCCGCGCCGCGCAGCGCGGGCTTGCCGCCCTTGGTCGAGAAATAGAGCGCAGCACGGGTATCTAGGCCCAGCGCCCGACGCATGGCCTGCGCGTAGATGAGTGTCTGGGTATGGGGCGGCAGCCAGCGCGGGTCGTCGATGGGAGCCTCGCCCGTCTCCTCGTCACGCACCGTGGGGTCGGCAAGCTTAAACTCCTCGACACCCGAACGATGCTTGTAGTCGATTACCACGGCGCGATTCTCGGCATCCACATCTACGCGGTCGATGCGCCCGCCGAGCGGCCAACCGGCATACTCGACCTGGAGCTCGTTGAACGCAAACTCCAGGTAGCGCGGGGCAAAGGGGGCAAGTGCCTCGGACTCGTAGGCAAGCACGCCCTCCAACTGCGGCAAGATCTCGGCCACCTGACGCTCCTCCACCGGGGAGAGCGGCACCAGCGGGCCCTCGGCGCCGCGCTTGCCGGCGTGCTCGGCCAAGGTCTCGTCAAAGACCTCGTGCAGCAGCTCCTGTGCACGCGGCAGATTCTCGGGCGTCACGCGCTTCATGCCCTCTTGGGGCAGACGGGCATGCAGATGCTCCAGCACGTCGTGGACAAAGTTGCCCTTCTCCATGTTGCCAAAGCCCGCGTCGATCGACTGGGGCTTGACGCGATACGACACGAACCAGCACAGCGGGCACGTCGAGTACGCCTCAATCTGCGAGGCGGACGTCAGACGCGGCACGAGCGGCGCGTTCTCGCCCTCGCCATCGCGGCGACGCAGGACCAAATACGGCACGGCCTCGGCACTCAGATGCTGAGGGGCTTCACAGGTCACGCGCTCGCGCTTGAGACCTTCGCCTGCCGCGGGATCAAAGTCGGCGATGATATCGCCTTCGCCCACGCGCATGGGCTTGGCAGCGCCAGCGGCCTCGGCATGTGCCCACAGCTCGGTCCATACGGCTGCCGGGTAGCACTCGCGTGCCTGGCGATCGTGCGTCACACGGGCGAGCGCGACCGGACCGCTCGCCGCCTGCATCGCACGGCCAAAGCGCACGCGCAGCAGGGCAGCGGGCTCCAAAGACACGCCGTCGCGGCGCAGCTCGGCTGTCAACGTGGCAAGCGGGCCCTCTTCGTGCGAAAGCGGATAGCTGTCCAGGTCGACATCGGCAAACAGCACGGCATCGTAGCCGCCAGGACGCAAAACCGACGCATCGGCAAGCGACACGAAGCGCACTTGTGCTCGTGGTGTGCGATCGACCTCGTAGGTCTCGTAATCGTAGGCGGTACTGCGCTTGTCCACCTTGGTTCGAACGCCGTCGAGAACCGGCACGGTCGCGGCCTGCGACACGTCGAGCGCGCGAGCATCGTTCATAAGGATGTCGATGGCATGGCGCAGCAAAGCCGTCTCTGCCTGGCGACGGGCCTGGCCGTCAAGGCCGCCTAGAGCGCGATCGGGCAACGCCTCGGCAACGGCAAGCATGGCCTTAAGCGCCGTCACGGGCTTGTCACGCCACAGCGCCTGGAACACGTCCGAGACCACACACGGTACGTTCTTAAACCAGTTATCGTCGCTCGTCGCCTTGCGCGCGCCCCTCACCTGGCCCTGAACGCTCTGCAGCAGGCTCTTGACGCCCGCGGTAGTCTTGTTGCGCGAGAGACGCATATTCTTATCGAAGGTACGGGCATTGACGGCATCAGCGCCCGAAAGCGGACTGTAGATCCAGTCGGTAAGCTCCGGCGCGGGCCACCACTCGGTCTTGGAAGCGGTGCCCTCGTCGGCGGCTTTCATACGCTCGATCAGGTTGGCGAGCGCCGTAAACTGCCTGCCCGCGATGGACTGGGAAAACGCCGTGAACTCAGTCGTCTCGGCCGCAATGTGACGCGCCGCAAAACGGGCGGCGAGCTCGCCGAACAGCTGGGGTGCCCGGGCAGAAACGACGAGCACGCGCACGGGGTCGGCGGGCGTTGCAGTAGCTTTATCGGCCTTGGACTCCTTGCGCGCTTTCACCAACTTATCGATGGCGTCCGCATAGACATGAGCACGGGCATGGGGGCCGGCGACCTCAATAAAGACAGGCTGAGCGGCGGCCCCGCAAACGACATCAGACGCGACGGCGTCCTCCCCCAGCGGCGCGATCTCAAACAGCACACCGCGGGCATCAAATGCCGTGGCAAGCTCCTCGCGCATCGCCGCCTGCTCGCGGGCAAGCAGCACGACGACCTCTCCCCCATTGTTCGCCACGGCAGACAGCAGCTCGAGTAGACCGTGCGTAAACGACGTGGTACCGCGCACGCATACGGCGCGGGCGCACGCCGGCAGGCTATCGGCCAGGGCACCGGCCATAATGTCAGCTGCCTCGCAGGGCTCGACCATATCTCGACGGTCCAAACCGCCCGCGTAGGCACGCAAAAGCTCAAACACACGAGCCTCGGCATCGCTTTTTGGCTCAGGCTGGCAATTGTTGCCACCGCATCGCTCGGCCGTCGTCCCCGCCACACCCGGCAGCACATCGCGGGCCATGCGCGCGAGCATGCGCACCGTGCCCTGGCTACGCGAAAGCGGCTGCAGGTCGGCATCGTCGAGACGCGTGACCATGTCCGAGAACAGCATCTGGCGCTGCAGGTTGTCAACGAAACCGCGCCCGTCGCCCAAAAGCTCCCAAAGCGAGCGAATCCACGATGTAGGCGTCTTGTAGTCAATACCCAGCGAAATCCCGGCTTCCGCCGCATCATGACGGCACAGGTCGAGCTCGGCAAACGTAGGTGCCAGCAGCACGGCACGTCCGTGGCAGCCAACAAGGTCGGCAAGCAGCGCCGACTCGGCATCACTCAAATCCGTGCCGGCATTGGTGGTATAGATTCGAACAGGCATGGTCCTCCGCTCAAACTGTTCGCAATAATCAATGCATCCATCCTACCCGCCCAAGCGGACACATTGCCACCGCAGCTCCATCTTTTGGTACAAAGCAACCTGACCCCAACGCACCAGCCGATTGCGGGCATATAAAAACCGCCCCCGGAGGGACGGTTCTTCGTAATTCAATGTTGTCGCTGGCCTACTCGCCATCCTCCAACTTAATGAGGATCTTGCGGTAGCCACCGTACTCGCCGTTCAGCGCCTTTGAAACGCGGCTCACCGTGGTGGACGAAGCGCCGGTGCGGGCCTGAACCTCAACATAAGGCTCGCCCTCGTCCAAATAGCGCGCAACCTGCAAACGCTGAGAAAGGTCGCAAATCTCGCGCGGCGTGCAGATATCGGTCAAAAACGCTTGGATATCCTTCTCGTCGTCCAAAAGGCTAAATGCGTGGACCAGCTGCTTGACATCAGGCTTGTCAAACATGTTCTCGATATTCATCGATCACCGC
>UQPL01000053.1:0-11225 GCA_900542895.1 uncultured Collinsella sp.
GAGATCTGCGCATGTCTCGTGGGCTCGGAGATGTGTATAAGAGACAGCACTTAATGTGCTCTCCGTGCGAGCAGGACTGTAGAGCAGGAAACTTTATCCGCGGACCCCGCCGGGAATAGCAAAAGGGCGACCCCCTTAGGAGTCGCCCTTGTTGAGCTGCTTATGTACGGCTGTTACTCGGCGTCGTGGTGACGGCGGGGCTTGCGGCCTCCGTTGTCGCCGGGACGGCGCGGACGGTCGCTGCGCTCGGAGCGCTCGCGACGCGGACGCTCACGGCGCTGGAAGTGCTCGCCGTCGCCCTCGGAAGCACCCTCGGCGCGAGCCGGGGCCTCGGGCTTATCCAGACGATCGAGCGAGATCTTGCCGCGATCGTCGACCTCGATGACGACGACCTTGACCTCGTCGCCCACGTTGAGGACGTCCTCGACCTTCTCCACGCGACCCTTGGCAACGCGGGAGATATGCAGCAGGCCGTCCTTGCCGGGCAGCAGGTTGACGAAGGCGCCGAAGGGCTGGATGGAGACCACGCGACCGGTGTACTCCTCGCCCGGCTCGGGAACCTTGATGATGAGCTTGATGCGCTCGACAGCCTGGTCCACGGACTCGCCGGTGCCGCCGACAAAGACGGTGCCGTCCTCCTGGATGTCGACCGAAGCGCCGGTCTCGTCCTGGATGCCGCGGATGACCTTACCGCCGGAACCGATGACGTCGCGGATCTTGTCGGTCGGAACCTGAATGGAAACGATGCGCGGAGCGGTGCTGCGCGTGGTGTGGCGCGGCTCGGGGATCACATCGAGCATCTTCTGCAGGATGAAGGCGCGGCCCTCCTTGGCCTGCTGCAGGGCGCGGGCCAGGATGTCGAAGGTGAGGCCGGTGGCCTTGTTGTCCATCTGCAGAGCGGTGATGCCCTCGGTGGTGCCGGTGACCTTAAAGTCCATGTCGCCCAGGAAGTCCTCGAGACCCTGGATGTCGGACAGGACCACGGTCTTGCCCTCCTCCTGGATCAGGCCCATGGCGATACCGGAGACCGGGCGCTTAATGGGCACGCCGCCGTCCATAAGGGCGAGCGTGGAGCCGCAGGTCGAAGCCATCGAAGAGGAGCCGTTGGACTCCATGACCTCGGAGACAACGCGGATGGCGTAGGGGAACTCGTTCTCGTCGGGGAGCACAGGAAGCAGAGCGCGCTCGGCCAGGTTGCCATGGCCGATCTCGCGGCGCTTGGGGCTGCCCATACGGCCGGTCTCGCCGGTGCAGAACGGCGGGAAGTTGTAGTGGTGCATGTAGCGCTTGCCCTCGGTGGGCTCGATGGTGTCCAGACGCTGGCCCTCGTTGAGCATGCCGAGCGACAGGACGGAGAGCACCTGGGTCTGACCGCGCTGGAACAGGCCGGAGCCATGAACGAGCGGCAGGTAGTTGTCCTTCACCATGATGGGGCGAATCTCGTCGGCGGCACGGCCGTCGACGCGCTCGCCGGTCTCGACGACCATGGTGCGCATGGCCTTCTTCTCGAGCTTCTTGAGC
The DNA here is from genome assembly GCA_900542895.1 of uncultured Collinsella sp. Classification (GTDB taxonomy): domain Bacteria; phylum Actinomycetota; class Coriobacteriia; order Coriobacteriales; family Coriobacteriaceae; genus Collinsella. The sequence continues at coordinate 1,522 of UQPL01000053.1, forward strand.
GCCACGGGGATCTCGCGCTCCCAAGCGGCCTGCTCCTCCTCGGTGAACTCGGCGCGGATGGACTCCTTCAGAGTCTCGACCTTACCGATACGGGAGAGCTTGTCGGCATCGCGAAGGGCAGCTGCCATCTCGTCGTAGTGGGCGAAGATGCGCTCCTGGACCTCCTCGACGGGCTGGTCGAGCGGGTACTCCTTCTTGACGATGGGGCCGTTGACCTGCTCCCACTCGGCGACGAACTCGTCCTGAGCCTGGCAGAAAGCAGCAAGGGCCTCCTGGCCAAACTTCATGGCGGCGAGCATGTCGTCCTCGGAGATCTCCTCGGCGCCGGCCTCGACCATCGAGATGAAGTCGGCGGATCCGCCCAGCTCCAGGTCCAGATCGGAGTTCTCGCGCTCCTCGTAGGTGGGGTTGACGATAAATTCGCCGGTCTCCACGTTACGGCCGATGCGCACGCAAGCAAGCGGGCCCTCGAAGGGCACGCCGCCGAGCGTCATGGCCAGGGAAGCACCCATGACGTTGATGACGTCAAAGGGGTTGACCTGGTCGGCGACAAGCGAGGTGGCGACGATGTGCACCTCGTTGCGGAAGCCGTCCGGGAAGCTCGGGCGAATCGGACGGTCGATCATGCGCGCGGTGAGCGTGGCCTTCTCGCTGGGACGCCCCTCACGCTTGAGGTAGCCACCCGGGATGCGGCCGGCGGCGTACATCTTCTCGTTGAAGTCGACGGTCAGCGGGAAGAAGTCGTAGTTCTTACGCTCCTTGGAGACGACCACGGTGTCGAGCATCGTGGTGTCGCCCTGCTTGACCAGGCAGGCGCCGGTGGCCTGCTTGGCAAGCTCGCCCGACTCAAAGGTGTAGGTCTTGCCGTACAGCTCAAAGGTCTTGGATACGAGTGTCATTGTTCTCCTTTACCCCACAGGCCCCTTGCCTGCGGGCTTCTCATGTGACGCAGGCCCCCTGCCCCCGCCACGCTTCAGAGCGTGATTGTTCGCGCCCTTACACAAAAAGAGCGCCCCGCTGCGCAGGACGCTCTTAGCATGTACAAATCCTACTGGATGTTGTCGCGGATGCCCAGAGCCTTGATGAGCTCACGGTACTCGACGATGTCGTTCTTCTTGATGTAGGAGAGAAGACGACGACGACGGCCGACGAGCATGAGCAGGCCACGACGGGTGTGGAAGTCCTTCTGGTGGGACTTCATGTGCTCGGTCAGCTCCTTGATACGCTCGGACAGGATGGCGACCTGAACCTTGGGGTTGCCGGTGTCGACCGGGGTGTTACCGAACTGGGCAGTCAGCTCCGCCTTGCGCTCTTTGGAAACAGTCATTGTTTCACCTTTCGTTTTGCGTCGCCATCGGGCGACTCGATTCGCCTCGGACTGGGAAGCCGCCGGTGGAGCGAGCAACCAAGGTCGAGGTACCAACAGGCCGATATGTTACCACAAGCAGCCCGCCCTTGCGCATCATCACCGACCCAACATGAATTCCATCGCACGGAGGCGCTGATCGGTGTGCGTCGCAGCCCAAACATGCGAAAGCCCGAGCAAGAATGCCGCCGTATGCGGGTCGATTCGCTCGGCCATGAGCGCATCGAAGGTCATGGACATGAGGGCGCGCAGCCATGCGGTCTCACCGGTCGATACCAGCTCGGCACCCGGAACGCTCGACGCGCACGATCCGCACATGAGCCCGCCCGCCTGGGGCGAAAAATACGACAGCATGGGGTCTCCGCACAGCACGCAGGCCGAAAAATCGGGTCGATAGCCAACGTGCGACAGCAGCTTAAAGACATATGCCGCCACAAGTAAATCCATATGCGCCGCGTCGAGCCCGCTGCCGACCAGGGTAAGCGCCCGTTGCGTAATGGCAAAGGTAAACGGGTCCTCGGCGTCCTCGAACGAGCATACGCGCGCGGCCTCGGCGATCGCGCTTGCAGCGCAGGTCGTCTCGTAATCGGGCGCAGCGCCGAGCGGCGCCTCCATAAGCTCGGCCTGGGAAACCACGTCGAGCGACCGTCCGTGCGCAAGCAGCATATCAACGGTACAGAACAGCTCGCAGCGCGCAGCCAGACGCCCACCGGGTTTGCGGGCGCCCTTTGCCACGGCACGAACCTGCCGACCCCGCTCGTCAAGCATCGTCAGGATCAGGTCCGTCTCTTTGAGCTTCGTCTTGTCGAGGACGAGCACCTTCGTGCGATATGTCCGGGAGCCTGCCATGCGCGCCGCGCGCCCTTAGTCCTCGGCGTTATAGCCAAAGCGGCGAATCTGGGCCTCGTCGTCACGCCAGCCGGCCTTGACCCTCACGTCCAGCTCCAAAAAGACCTGCGTGCCAAAAATGCGCTCAAGATCGCGACGGGCGTCGATACCGATATGCTTGATCATCTCGCCGCCCTTACCGATGATGATGCCCTTTTGGCCCTCGCGCTCGACGTAAATGGTGGCGTGCACACGCAGTACCTTCTTGTTCTGCTCGAGCGCATCGCAGATCACGCCCACGGAGTGCGGGATCTCATCACGGGTGCGGCGCAAAACCTTCTCGCGCACAAACTCGGCAACGAGTGTCTCATCGGAAGCGTCAGTACCCATGTCCTCGGGGAACCAACGCGGGCCTTCGGGCAAAAAGTGCGCAACGGTCTCGATAAAGGCATCGACGTTGAAGTTCTTGACCGACGACGTCACGATCTCGTCGTCATATTCCATGAGCTCGTGGGCGGCCTTAAGCTGCTCCATGACTTGTGCGGGGTCGGCCTCATCGGCCTTGGTAAGCACCAGGACCTTCTTGGAACGGGCGCTCTTGACGCGCTCGGCAACCCAAGCGTCTCCCCTGCCGATCGGCTTGGTGGCATCAATCAAAAACGCGACGACGTCGACATCGTTCAACTCGAACAGTGCGCTCTTGTTGAGCTCGGACCCCAGGCCGTCCTTGGGCTTATGAATACCCGGGGTATCGACAAAGACCAGCTGGTAGCCGGGACGGTTGACGACGGCGCGCATGCGACGGCGGGTCGTCTGTGCCACCGGCGAGGTGATGGCGACCTTTTTGCCATAGCAGGCGTTGAGCAGCGTGGACTTGCCGGCGTTGGGACGACCGACCAGGGCCACAAAGCCGCTGCGGAAACCGGGCTCCACGTCGCCAAAGCCCGCGAGGTTGTCGTCCTCGTCGCACAGGGCGTCGAGCTCCTCATCGCTCATGCCCTCAAACGGGTCGAACTCCTCGACTTCCTCGAGCTCCTCGGTATCCACCGCGTCCAGGGACTCGTCGTCCAAAATCTCATCAGTAGGCTGCATATTGTCGGACATGGGAATCCCTTTCTAAATAAAGCCGAGCGCGTGGGCAAATACCAGCAAGCCCACAATCGCGGCGGTGATGGATAGAACGTATACAGAGGCGGCGGCAATGTCCTTCGCACGCTTGGCCAACGGATGGAGCTCCTGGGTCGCCAGGTCGACGATGGCCTCCATGGCGGTGTTGCAAAGCTCGCCGTGAATCACCAGGCCGCAACAGATGATAATCGTGGCCCACTCGGCAATGTCAAGCCCCACGATGCAGCCGGCAATGACGGTGCACACACCCGCCACGAGCATGACCTTAATATTGCGCTCAGTCTTGACGGCGGTGACGAAGCCCTCCATGGCGTAGGAAAACGACTTTAAGAAGGACGGATGGTCCTTGTTCGATCCGGGAATCATAGACGGCTCCTAGTCGTGGGCGTGGTTGGTGATGGGGCCGACGTGGACTAGCTTGGGGTCCTCGCCGCGCTCGAGCGCCAAATCGCGCAGGATGGCGTCCTCGCGGGCCTCCATGACCTCGGCCTCGTCGTCCTCGATGTGGTCATAGCCCAGCAGGTGCAGCATGCCGTGAACGAGCATCAGACGGCACTCGTCAGCGGGGCTATTGCCAAAACCGGGGGCCTGACGGGCAATAACCTGCGGGGCCAAGATAATATCGCCGAGCTCGAGCGTCTCATCGGCGGGAATGTCATCGTCAAAGGCCGAATCGCACTCAAACGAGAGTACATCGGTGGTGCGATCGATACCGCGCCACTCGTGGTTGAGCTCGTGCATCTCGTCCTCGTCGACATACGAAAGGGAAATCTCGACTTCACGTTCAACGCCCTCGGCGGCAAGCACAACCCCGCAGATGTGCTCCACCTCCTGCGCATCGAACAGCGTATCGAGTTCGGCATCGTTGCTGATCAATACACTCAACGGGACTCCTTTCGGTCACGTACGCGTTTCTCGCGCACATCATCATAAGTGTCGTATGCCTCGACGATACGTCCCACCAAGGCATGGCGCACCACGTCGGCGCGCTCGAGGTGCGAAAATGCGACATCGTCGACACGGCCCAAAATCTGCTCAACGTCGGCAAGACCGCCACGACGACCCACCAGGTCGCGCTGGCTCAGGTCGCCGGTAATCACGAACTTGGAGTTAAAACCCAAGCGCGTCAAAAACATCTTCATCTGCTCAGGCGTGGTATTTTGCGCCTCGTCGAGCACCACGAAGGCATCGCTCAGCGTGCGGCCGCGCATATAGGCAAGCGGGGCGATCTCGATCACGCCGCGCTCCATAAGCTCATCGGTGCGCTCGCGATCCATCATGTCAAAAAGCGCGTCGTAGAGCGGACGCATGTAGGGATCGATCTTTTCCTCGAGGGTACCGGGCAAAAAGCCCAGGTTCTCCCCCGCCTCGACAACCGGACGCGTCAAGATCAGACGGCCCACCTCGTGACGCTTAAGCGCGGCAACGGCGAGCGCCATGGCCAGATAAGTCTTACCGGTGCCGGCAGGACCCAGGCCAAACGTGATGGTATGCGAGCGAATGGCATCCACGTAGCGCTTTTGGCCGAGCGTTTTGGGGCGAATGGCACGACCGCGATACGAAAGCAGCACGTCATCGCGAAACGACGTAGCCTCGTGCTCACCGTCGCGCAGAACGGCCAGACAGCGCGAGACATCGTCGGCAGAAAGCGTGCGCCCGGCAGCAGCCTCACGAAAGGCATGTTCGAAAAAACACGCCACGAGTTCGACCTCATCCGGGTCACCGCTCACGGCGATGCTATCGCCACGGGCGACCACATGGGCGCGCACCAAGTTCTCGAGTGCACGAAGGACGCCGTCGCCGGCGCCCAAAACGCGCGAGGGGTCGATACCCTCGGGAACGGTAAGTCTAATCTTCGAGGCTTCCATGAACCTCCCTGCGCGCATGGACCAAGCCGGAATCATCGACTCCGATGATAGCAACATCGAGCAGGCACGGGGCTGTGAGTCCACAGGTATCGTCAAGACGGGCATGATGGAACGAGCCGAGCGTCAGGTTGTCACCATACTCGAGCACGGCACGCTCGACCGTGCCCACGCGACGACGAGCGTCGGCAATAGCGAGCTCCTGTGCCGCGGCCCGCATACGGCGGCTGCGCTCGGCCATAACCTCGGGCGGCACCTGGTCGGGCATGTCAGCCGCAAGGGTACCGGGACGCTTGCTGTAACGGAACACGTGCATGCGCGAAAAGCCCACACGGCGGCACAGCGCCAGCGACTCCTCGAATTCCTCGTCCGTCTCGCCGGGGAAGCCGACGATGACATCGCACGAAAGAGACACCTGGGGCAAGTTGGCGCGAATCATGCGCACCGTGTCCTCAAAGGCCTCGGCGCTATAGGGACGGCCCATGCGATGCAGGGTCGCCGTGCAGCCGGACTGCACGGGCAGGTGCAAAAACGGGGCGATACGCTGCGGATAGCGCGCCATAACCTTAAGCAGCCGCTCAGAGATATCCATGGGCTCGACCGAGGAAATGCGCACATGCGGAATAGACGTGCGCTCCATGATGGCCTCGAGCAGCTCATCGATTTCGACATGCTCGTCGGTCGCGCTCTTGCCATCGTAGGCACCCAGGTTCACACCGGTCAGCACCACCTCGGGCACGCCGGCCTCCTGGGCCTCGCGAACTTGCTCGAGCACGGACTCGACGGGCACGGAGCGCTCGGGGCCGCGTGCCTTCCACACAATGCAATAGGTGCAACGGTGGTTGCAGCCGTCCTGAATCTTCACGCCCAGGCGAGAGCGACCGAGCGCATCGACCACCTCGCCATCGCTGCAGGCGGGAACGCTATCGGACTCAACGCCCAGCACTTCGCAGACACGTTCGGCGACATCGATCTTGGACGGCTCGGCGATCACGCGATCCGAAAGCTCCAACAACTCCTCAGGATGCAAATTGACCACGCAACCGGTCACGAGCACAAAGGGCTCGTTTGGATAGGCCAGCGCATGACGAACTGCCTTACGGGTCTTGGCCTCAGCCTCGCCCGTAACGGCACAGGTGTTAATGACGATCAGATCGGCATCCTGGGGCTCCACAATAGCAAAGCCCAGGCGCATAAGATCGGCAGTGATACGGTCAGACTCAACCCGGTTGACACGGCAGCCGAGGTTGACGACGGAAATATGGGGTGCGAGCACGCGGGCTCCTTAATCGAGGATATCGTCGAGGGCACTCTTGATACGGTCGGTCACCGACTTCTTACCAGAAGCAACGTCATCGCCCATCTCATCGGCAAAAGCACGGAGCAGCTCGCGCTGCTTATTGGAAAGATTGGTGGGAACGACCACGCGCAGTTGCACGATCAGGCGGCCACGCGAACCGCCACCGCCAATGCGCGGCATGCCGTAATTATTGACGCTCACGGTATCACCGTACTGGGCGCCGGCGGGAACCGTCACCTTAACGACCTCGTCGGGCATAATGCCCTCGACCTCGATCTCGCAGCCAAGCGCAGCCTGCGCAATCGAGATATCACTCACCAGGTACAGGTCGTCACCGTTGCGCTTAAAGCGCTCATGGTCGGCAACGCGCACGTTGACAATCAGGTCGCCCGAAGGCTCGCCGCGAAGGCCGGCCTCGCCAAAGCCGCTCACACGCAGCTGGCGACCGGTCGAAACGCCAGCGGGAATATCGATGTCAATCTTTTCATGCGAAGGCGTGCGGCCCTGACCGTCGCAGGTCTCGCAGGGATGGTCGATAACCGTGCCCTCGCCATGGCAGTCAGGGCAAGGCGAGGAAGACTGAACCTGGCCCAGGAACGAACGCTGAACCGTCGTGACGTAGCCCGTACCGTGGCAGCGGCCGCACTGCTTTTCCTGTGCGCCCTCTGCCCTACCGGTGCCATTGCAGTCCTCGCAAGGAGCAAGGCGGTCATAGCTGATCGTCTTTTTGCAGCCGAGTGCCGCCTCCTCGAGCGTCACCGAAAGGGAGATGGCCATATCGCGACCCCGGCGGCGCTCGCGACGGCTGCGGGCGCCACCGCCGGCACCGCCGCCAAAGAACGACGAGAACAAGTCGTCCATGCCCATGCCACCAAAGATATCGTTGATATCGACGTAGCCTGAACCACCAGGGCCGTCGGCAGTGCCGTAACGGTCGTAGTTAGCACGCTTCTGATCATCGGAAAGAACGGAATACGCCTCGTTAAGCTCTTTAAACTTGGCCTCGGCCTCGGGGTCGTCCGAAACGTCCGGGTGTACGGTACGGGCCTTCTTTAGAAACGCGCGCTTAATCGTCCGCGCGTCGGCATCCCTGTCGACGCCAAGTACCTCGTAGTAATCCCTATTTTCCGACACGACCGAATCCTTCCGACTTTCATTATTGTCACAGTGCGTCCTATACCCAAGCAGGGCCGGCCGCAAACAGAGGGTTTGATGTTATTGCATTTGGTACGGCGAAAGCATGGCCCGTTGCGAGCAGCTCGCGAACCAAACCGACACGAGCGCGAACATAAAGCCGTTGGCAAAACCGTTGGCAAACTGCATCGCACCGCGCTTCCACCACAGCAGACTGCGATGAAGCACACCGTCCGAAAGCACCATGAACAGGCCCATGGTAAACGGAATAAAGCACATCACGGCAAAGGCAGAGAACACGCCCGAGATGGCCGAGAGTACCAAAAACGGCGCCACGATGCCCATCAGGTAAAAACCGGTACGAGCTTTGCCTTCCAAGCGCTCGGCCTCAACATGGGCGCGGCCGACCAGGTCGCCGCCCGCGGCACCGTTGGTGCCAGCATGACCCATGCCGCTGATGCGGACCTCGTCGCCATCGTGAGTGCCGGCAGGAAACTCAATCGTCTGCTCGGAGGTTACGCGAGTACGACCGCTGCCACCGCAAACGGGGCAGGGGTCGGCCACGACCTTACCGGAACCGCCGCACTCGGGGCAGACCGACTGGAACGTGCCCGCACCAAACAGGAAGGACAGGTCGACATCGATGTGGCCGCGGCCGCCACAGCTCGGGCAGGTATGGGCATGCTCAGACGAAACGGAGCCCGAGCCGCCGCAGTGACCACAGGTATCGAAGCGCGTGTAGCGGACGGTCTTGCGGGCACCGCCCTTGGCCTCCTTCGCGTCGAGTTTGATATCGACGACCACGTTGGCGCCGTTCTCGGGATTGTAGGCAGCCTGGCCGCGACGCTGCTGGCCCCAGGCGCCACCAAAGGGAAAGCCGCCCTCAAAAGGATTGCCATAGCCTGCGCTGCCGGCGTAGCCGCCACCATAGGGCGAAGCCGTAGGAGCACCGGCGAAGGGATTGCCAGAACGCATGGCGTCGTAGCGCGCACGTTTTTGCTCATCCGAAAGCACGGCGTAGGCCTCGGAAACCTCTTTAAACTTTTCCTCGGCATCCGGCTCTTTGTTGACGTCCGGATGGAGCTTGCGGGCCTTTTGTTGGAAGGCCTTTTGAATATCACGCGAGGTGGCATCCTTGGAGACACCCAGGATCTCGTAGTAATCTTTTTCGTTCATCGTCGCCATGCGCGGCAACCTCCTGCTCACAGCAGCGTATATATTCCGGTAATTCTACCCGAGCGGCCTAAGCTAGATCCCAAAACAGCTCGAACAGAACATTTCCATCGAGCCAGCCCAGGTGGGTCGGCGCCAGACGAGCTCGAACATGGCCCGCGACGACATCTGCCGAAGTAAAGGGTCCCTCATGGACCCCGAGCGTCTCAGGCACCCAAGTGGCAAGACCCAATTCGAGCGCGCGATCGCAAGCGGCTGTCAGCCCATCGGCCGGGATGACACGAGCCGCGCGAACCAACAGGTCGGACGCGACACCGCGCGTCATGCGACAGGCGAGCATCAGGTCTTCGGCCGCAGCCTCGCGCTGCGACAGATGTTCGGCCTCGAACGCCGTCGCATCATCGTCACGTTGCACCAGACGCACGCGGTACGCATCGCCTCGAGAAGAAACACCGGGGAACAAACCTGCAAGACGGTCGAAATCCGCGGCGTCGAGCATGCCCGCGGCAGAACGCCCCAGGCCCAGGTAGCCCCGTCCGGTCCAGTAGGCAATGTTATGGGCGCACTCATGGCCGTCGAGCGCGTAGCTCGCCACCTCATACGGGTGATAGCCGGCGGCACCCAGGAGCTCGCGTGCCACGTCCATGCATGCGGCCTGAAAATCCTCATCAGGCTCGAGCGACTCGTCACGGCACGCCATGCGATAAAGGGGCGTCCCCTCCTCGAGCGTGAGCGGGTAGACCGACACATGATGCGGAGCCGCCGCCAGCACGCCATCGAGCGTACGCTTCCAACTCGCTGCGGTCTGCCCGGGAAGTCCGCACATAAGGTCGCACGACACGTCGAGCCCAGCGTTCTTGACCTGTCTCTTATACACATCTCCGAGCCCACGAGACATGCGCAGATCTCG
>UQPL01000054.1:0-11029 GCA_900542895.1 uncultured Collinsella sp.
AACTCCGGTCCACGAAAGCCCCCTGATTGGCATCTCCAAGCTCAGTCGCTGGTTTTGTCTCGGACGCTTTGCGCGCAGCGACACGCTCGCGGCGTCCTAATCGGTTCGGTCTTAGCCTGCGCCATACCGATTACGTGCGCAGGAGCATTCCCCTAAAATGACGTCGCGCCGGTGTCGGGGAAATCACCGGGTTGACGCGCCGCTATAAACTAAGCAGCGAGAGCCATAGGCTCAAAAGAAGAGTTGTTGTCAATTCAATTTGACGGTACCCCTGTTTAACGAGGCGAGGAGACCTCGGCTTGCTTCCTCTCTCAGAGCTATCGTGTCGAAACCAGTCGCCCCCGAATGTCGGGAAAGTCTGGATGGTATTGGGCACGGGCACCCAACACCCGTCGACTTTTCAAAGAACATACGGGGCGAGCCCCGCTTGCGGAGTGTTATCTTACCACGTTCTGAAAGCGGACAGCTGTTCTATGCACGAGCTGTGAAGACCCCAATGTGCGCCGCACTTCGCACTTTTGCTACCGATCGCGTCACGTATATTTTCGCCAAGCAAAATTGACCCGTCGAAAGGACCGTTATGGATACCAAGCAGCAACTCGTCAATGCCCTCGTAGGCCTGGGCTCAACCATTACCGAAGCTATGGATGTCATCGAGGGCTTTGTCCCCTGCGGACATCCCGCCCTCACGGTATCGAACGCACTCGTCGCGCTGGACGCTGACGATGATGCAGCTCTCGCCCAGCAGCTTGAGACCGTCGAGGGCTTTATCGACCACGTGAGTGAGAACCGCGGCGTGTCCGCCTACCACGGCATCGAGGTCGAGCTCGCGGGTCCCAAAGCCGACTTGCTCGCAGCAATCCGCGAGGTAGGCGCCCTCATGCAGACCGCAGGCGTCAAGAACACCCAGGTCAACGAGTGGGTCTACCGCAGTCTGGCAGCACTCGACAGCTCCGACGAAAAGGCAGCCGAGCAGCTCGCAGAAAGTCCCGCCATCAAGGCCGAGCTTTTGTAAATAGCAGACGCGGGTCCCTTGGCGCATCGTGTCCAAGAGGCCCGCAAACAGTTCGCGTCAACCGATAGCCGCGCCACCACATTCGGCCAAAGCCAGAATCGGCATCATTTGGCGCGGGGTCTTTGCTGCAAGATCGGCATGTTCGAGCAGCTTTCGATCGTTTGTCACCAAGTAATCGACCTGCGCGCGCTTGCACGCGGCGAGCACCAAGTTGTCCTCGTAATCGCGATGGAGCGCTAAGTATTTGTCCGCCAGCCAAAGATCCGACGCATCTGCACCCACGGCCGTGGCGTTTTCGGTCATATTTCGAACAAACGCCAGCACGGCCTCGCCTATCGCTCGTGCCGATGCTTCGTCGAGCGCTCCCCCGCTGGCAAGAACGCTACGCTTCAGCTCGTGTTGGACAACGTACAGTACGTCCTTAGCGATATGCACCGGGAAGAACAGCGACGCCCCCGTCTCCGTCGCCTGCCCAATAAACGCACGCGCGGCAAGCGACTCGGCATGGTCGACGCAAAACGAATCAACCCATACGTTGGCATCCACCATTATTTTGAGGAAAGCCCCGCTCACAGGATCATCCCCTTTTGGCGATAGCGCTCGTCCATAGCTTCGGAATAGATTGTGTCCCAATCACGGTCATCGGATGCAGACGATGTATCGATACCCAGGTTCGCGTAAAGCTGATCCGCCGCCGCCCATGATGCGACAAACGGCGAGGTGGCACCAGCGCTGGACCGTTGGTCGTCAACGGCCAACAGCACCTCTTCGCACGAACCACCGCCCTGCGCAACCTTTGCCACGACCTTTTTGATAAGCTCGGGAAGCGAGGTGCCCGAAAGCCGCAACACTTCCTCCGCATGGTCCTTGACCTGGCGATCAACGCGAACATTCACCTGCGCCATACTGCTAACAGCACTCATCTCAACCCCACCTTCGACTTCTGCTAACCAGGCTAGCACAACTATATATTGCTGCTAACACACGGTCAAACGCAAAAAGCCTGCATTCTGGCGGCTGCAACACCGCCCAAATGCAGGCCATAACTTAAGTAAAAGCGCTAACGCAGATACGCTTTCGCGTTGCCCAAGCTATACGCAATCGTCGAGCCGTTGTGCAGCAGCGACGACGTCTGCGGGGCGATCTTGCCGGTAATACCCAATGCCAGCAGCGCCGAGTTGGTGAGCATGACCTTGGCATACGAGCTCGTCAGGCGGTCGATGAGCCCCTGGCTCATGCGGCGCAGGCGCACGATCGCGGCAAGGTCCGTATCGGTCAGGATGATATCGGCGACCTCCTTTGCGATGTCGCTTCCGCCACCCATGGCCAGCCCCACATCGGCCAAACCGAGCGCCGGCGAATCGTTGACGCCGTCGCCCACCATGGCAACGTGGCGCCCCTCGCTCTTAATGCGCTCTACATACGCGTACTTGTCCTCAGGCAGGAGCTCGGCCTTAAACTCATCGACGCCCGCCTCGCGAGCAATGCGCTCGGCCGTGCGTTCCGAGTCGCCCGTGAGCATGACCACGTGCTTAACGCCCAACGCATGCAGGTCGGCGATGGCCTCACGAACCCCGGGCTTGAGCGGATCCTCGATGCCGAGCACGCCCACAACGATGCCGTCGACCGCCAGATACAGCGGCGACAGGCCCTGCATCTGGGACTCGATTTGCTCCTTGATGTCGGACTCGAGCTGCGCGCCCTCGTCCTCAAATACAAAGTGCGCGGAACCGATGATGGCGCGACGCCCTTCAATGGACGAAGCGATGCCGTGCGCCACAATATACTCGACCGCAGCGTGACGCTCGCGGTGCTCGAGCCCGCGCTCGCGGGCGGCGTTGACCACAGCGCGCGCCACCGGATGCGGGAAATGCTCCTCCAGACAGGCAGAAAGGCGCAGAACCTCGTCCTCGCTCCAGCCATCGGTGGTGAGCACGCAGGCAAGACGCGGCTGCGCCTCGGTAAGCGTGCCGGTCTTATCAAACACAATGGTGTCGGCCTTGGCAAACGACTCAAAGTACTTCGCGCCCTTGACCATGACGCCCATCTTGGCAGCATCGCTCATGGCAGTCATGACGGCGACGGAACCCGTGAGCTTGAGTGCGCACGAGTAGTCGACCATCAGCGCTGCTGAGGTCTTGATGAGGCTGCGGGTGGTAAGCGCAACCAGGCCCGCGAGCAGGAAGTTCCACGGGACGATCTTGTTGGCAAGGTCCTCCATATGCGACTGGCCCTCGGACTTGAGCGAGTCGGCCGTCTGCACGAGTGAGACGATTGAGCGCAGCTTGGTCTGAGCTGTGTTGGCGCGCACGCGTACCAAGATGCTGCCGTCTTCTACGACGGTACCGGCGAACACGTCGTCGCCCACGCTACGCTCGACGGCCAGCGGCTCGCCGGTCAGGGTCGCCTGGTTGACCATAGCGCTCCCCTGCTCGACAACACCGTCGATGCAAATGGACATGCCAGTGCGCACGGCGACCAGATCGCCGGGCTCAAGCTCGGTCGCGGCAACGCTTACCTCGGTGTCACCGACCACTTTTTGCGCCTTATCGGGCACGTCGAGCAGCGAGTTTATGAGCTCGTTTTCGCTCATGGCGCGGGTGTAGTCCTCGAGCAGCTCGCCCACGTTGAGCAGGAACATCGTCTGGCCCGCGGTGTCGAAATCGCGTTTGACGAACGAAATGCCGATAGCCGAAGCGTCGAGCACGGGAACGGTCAGGCGCGGCTGCGCGAGCTCACGGAGGGCGGCACGCAAAAAGGTCATGTAACCGGCCACGACAAACACCGCACGCAGAGGCGTCGGCAAGAACCAGCGACGTGCGTAATGGGCGCCGATGAGTGTCGCCAGGTCCATAACGAGTTTGTGCTTGCGCGGCTCGAGTTGCATCACGTAACCCGACTTGGCATCGGCGATGGCTTGAGCATCGAGTGCGCCCAAGGCGTCGAGCACGCTCGCACGACACTGCTCGTCATATTCGAGCGCCATCTGGCCAATACGGCCATATACGCGCACTTTGCGCACGCCGTCAATTTCGCCGCCAAGCTTAAGAAGTGCATCGAGATCGCTCTCTGGCACAGGACCCGCCAATTGAAGACGGGTCCTGCCGGGGATCTCGCTAATAATCGAGAATCTCATAGTTTGTGCCTGGGAGCGTTACTCGGCTGCCTCGTCAGCAGCGGCCTCGCTCTGGGTGATGTAGGCAGCCTCGGCAACCATGTCGTCGACATTAGCCTTGGCCTGCTCGACCATGTCCTGGTAGCCGTTCTTGATGCGCATGCCGCACGCGATACCCTGCACGCAGGCATTCTTTACCGGAGCGCTGGTGAGCAGCTTGATGCCGGCCGTACCGAGCAGAAAACCGCCACCAACAAGCAGGGTGTTAAACGTGGACTTCTTCATGTTGCTTCTCCCTTTTGCCGCACAAGCGCGGCATGGTGCCTTAGCACCCGAGTTCATTAGTTTACTCGAGCACGCTTTTGAGACTAGTTTAGTCGAACTATTATGGTCAACCAAAGTTAACCTTTTGGAAACTATGGGGGTGAACTCAATGTGACAAAGGGACTGCCCCTTTGTCACATTCCTACAGCTGCCAGTCCGCCGCCTCCTTTTGCAGCGCGACCATGCGGGCAAATTCTCCGCCTGCCTCCTTGAGCTGCGCCGGAGTGCCCTGCTCGGCAACCACACCATCCTTGAGCACAACGATTTTGTCGGCATTTTCCACCGTACGCATACGGTGGGCAATAACGATAACCGTCTTACCTGCAAGCAGACGGGAGAGCGCCTGCTGAACCACGGTCTCGTTCTCCACATCCAAGCTCGCCGTCGCCTCGTCCAACAGCACGATAGGCGCGTCTTTGAGCAGCGCGCGGGCGATGGAAATGCGCTGGCGCTCTCCGCCGGACAGCTTGGAGCCGTTCTCGCCGATCATGGTGTCATAGCCCTGCGGCATGCGGCCCACAAACTCGTCGCAGTTGGCGGCACGCGCAGCCGCAAGCACTTCCTCATCGGTGGCATCACGACGCCCGAGGCGGATGTTTCCCATCACCGTGTCGTCAAAGAGCAGCACGTCTTGGAACACAATGGCGTAGTCGCGCAGCAGCACCTCGGGATCCACACTCGCAACATCCACGCCACCCACGGTGACTGTGCCTTCGGTGGCATCCCAAAAGCGTGCGGCCAGGCGGCTCACCGTAGACTTACCGGAACCCGAAGGACCGACCAGCGCCGTAACTTCGCCTTCCTTGGCGGTAAAGCTCACATCGGTAAGGACTTTCTCGCCGGCGCGGCCGTCCTCGCCCGCACCATAGCCAAATGCCACGTGATCGAACACCACATCGTGGCCCACGGGCTCAAATTTCTCGCTGCCCCGCGCCACAGGCTCTTCCATGATGGAACGCATGCGCTTGGCAGACGACTCGGCGACAAACAGCTCGGACACTAACATTAACGCCTGGTCAAAGGGTGCATAGATACGGCTCACCATAAGCAGGAAGGCAAACATCACCAAAAAGTCGACCTGCCCGGAGGCGACCATCGTGGCGCCCGTGACCAGCGTGGTAGCAATTCCCAAGCGTAGAATGGAGAAGGCGGAGTTGACCAGAAGCCCGTTGACGAGCTCGCCCTTGGTGGTCTCGCGCTCCTCGGCATCGATCACGGCGTTGAGCCCCTCAAGATAATGGGCCTCCTGGTTGGTGGCACGGATCTCGCGAACGCAGTCGAGTGTCTCTTGAATCGCCTCGGTAACCTTGACCTTCTCGGCGCGCACGCGGTCGAACACCGGGGTCATGGGGCCGCGTGTCAGATACAGCACGGCAAAGGCCACGGGAATGCTCCAAAACGCCGCGACCGCCAGCTGCCAGCAAAAGAACAGCGACGACACGAACACGATTGCGCTTGCGATGATAGCGCCCCAGAGTTCTCCCAGCACATGGCTGTAGGCGTGCTCCATAGTCTGAACGTCACCCATGATGGTCTCGGTTAAATCGGCCAGATCACGACGACCAAAAAACGACAGCGGCAGTTTACGCAAGCGCTCGGCGATCTCCATACGCTGCTTGCCGCACTCCCCGTAAAAGATGCAGTAGGTGTAGTAATACTGCTGCCAGTTAGAGGCAAAGAGCAACACGAAAAAGACCAGGAGGCCGCCCACGATCGGCAGGGCATCCGGCAGATCGGCCCCGCTGGCGAGATGCTCGACAAAGCCGGCCATAACCAGGAATAAAAAGCCCATGCCGGCCATGGTAATAAGATTGGTGAGCGCGGTCCAGAAGACACCGCGTTTTACGCCGGCGATGCCTTTATCGGATAGGAAATATTTCTTTTGGAATGAGGCGAACATTTAGGCCTCGCCTCCCTTCGCGACGGCGGCATCCGCGGTCGTAGCAGTAATCTTCCAACTCGCGGCCTGCTCGTACTCGGCCCACATCTTGGCATACAGGCCATTTTGGGACAGCAGCTCGGCATGGGTACCCGACTCCTGCACGCTGCCCTGGTTAAGCACCACGATTTGGTCTGCGCCCACCACGGTCGAAAGCCGATGCGCAATCATAATGACCGTGCGACCCGCCGCCAGCTTGCTAAAGGCGCGCTGGATGAGTGCCTCGTTCTCGGGGTCGGCAAACGCCGTGGCCTCATCGAGCACCACGATAGGCGCGTCTTTAAGGATCGCGCGGGCGAGTGCCACGCGCTGGACCTCGCCGCCCGAAAGATATGCTCCGCCGGCGCCGAGCATGGTGTTGATGCCCTGTGGGAGCTTGGCCACAATGTCGTCGCACTGAGCTGCGGAGAGGGCCGCACGTACTTCGTCATCAGTGGCCGTAGGCTTGGAGGCGCGCACGTTATCGGCAAGTGTTTGCCGGAACAGCTGGTTGGTCTGGAACACGAAGGCGACCTGGTCCATAAGCTCGTGTGGGTCCATATCGCGAACGTCCACACCGCCTACGAGCACTCGACCCGAGGAAACATCCCAAAAACGCGGGATCAGGCTTGCGCAGGTTGACTTACCGCCGCCCGAAGGACCCACCAGGGCGAGGGTGCTCCCCGCGGAAACGCTAAAACTCACATGGTTGACGGCAGGCGCCTCGGCGCCTTCGTAGGTAAAGCTCACATCCTCAAATCGCACGTCGTTGCCGGCAGGGTGCTTGGGTTGGGCGGCCACGGAGAGCTGCTGGGAATCCATAACGCTTCGAATACGAGCCAGCGAATCGGCACTCATCTGAGAGGCCTCGCCCACAAACATGAGCTTGGTCATGGCCGTCGGCACCACGGCCGAAAATATCGCGTAAAACGTGAAGTTGACCATAAAGTGCGCGAAGTCCGTCTCGCCCGGCGCCAACAGCAACGCCACGGGCAAAAGAAATGCCACAAGACCATTGAGCGCGGTAAGGTTAAGTACCTGCGGACCTCGGCAGAACGTGCCCGCATAGTTTTGTGCCATGTCGGCGTATTCGGCGATCGCGTCGTGGAAGGCCTTAAAGGAGTAGACCGTCTGCTGAAACACCTTGACCACGGGGATGCCGCGTACGTATTCGGTGCCGGTCTTGTTCATCTTGACCAGCGCGCCCATGTAGGCCTTCATGAACTCGGCGCCTTTGCCGCTCATCATGGTGGCCATGGCGCCAAACGAAATGGCCACCGAGATGAGGCATGCCGCGCCCAAGCGCCAATCGAGGGCGAAAAGCAGCACGAGCAAGCCCACGACCATGGCGGCGGCGCCTGCGATATCGGGCAGCATGTGTGCGAGCAAAGTCTCGGTGGAGGCGGCACATCCGTCTACAACACGACGCAGCTCACCGGTGGCGTGCGTGTCAAAGTAGCCAAGCGGCAGCTTAAGCAGGTGCTCGCTCGTAGTCTTGCGGATATTGGACGCGCAGCGAAACGCGGACAGATGCGTGCACATGAGCCCCACGAAATAAGCTACGATGCTTGCCAGGGCAAAACCCACGGCCCACCAGCCATACATCGCGATGTCGCAGGCTTCGCTCCAGTTAGGTGCCACGGCGATCAGATCGCGCGCGACAAGCCAAATGCACACAAACGGGCCAAAGCTCAGCAGCTGCGAGAGCGCCGAGAGCGCCATGCCCAAATACGTTAGGTATTTGCGGTCACCGGCATACGCGAGCAACTCGCCGATACCGCCGCCTTCCCTTTTTGATCCCTTTGCCATGAGATTCCTTTCTAACGGCTTGAGAGTTAACCTTAATCAACTTATCATTGACGTGTTAGCCATGGCTCACAATCAAGCTAGGCATGGACGTTTCTGCAAAGGAAGGAGACGCTTTCGCAAATGCGGCGGGCCGCGACCGACATAACCGAGCTCTACGCACCGCAATTTGAGCAGTTTGGCCTGGAGCTTACCGGCAAGGGCGCCGTCTTTACCGGCGAGGTGGCAAACGATCGGGCGCACGGACGCGCATGGATCATGCCCATCTCCCCCACCTGCATCGTCATGGAGCATTTCATCACCCCGACGCACGATATGTACCTGGCCGAATACACACCCGAGCCATACGCCTGCGTGAGCGAGGTCAGCGCGCCTACACTTACATGCATGCCCGAGGCTGGCATAACGCCCGCGAACCTTAAACCATTGCATGGACCGTGGCCAAACAATGCCGTTTGCAGCTTTATCCAAGATAGCTGTGGCGAGGAGTTAAGCCCGCTGTTTGCGGGGCAGCTCTATCACTCGCGCTCGGTGCTCTTTTTGCCTGGATATTTTGACGAACTGGAGCACCGCTATCCCACCGAGTTTGCGGGAATCTTTGAGGCGTTTGCCGAGCCATGGCACGAGGAAGCGGCGTCTGCCATCTGCCACACGCTGCGCCGGATTAACGAGGACCACGCCCGCACCGTAGGCGGACATGTCTATATGCAGGGTATCGTGGAGACCATGGTCGCGGAGCTCGCCTGTTCGCGCGCGGCCCACAAGCAGGCGCGGCAGGCGGCAGACACACGCGTCAGCATAACCATTGCCGAAGAAGCAACGGCAATGATTGAGCACGCGCTCGACAAAGGCAGACGTGTGGGCATCAACGAGGTGGCCGAGAGGCTCTACACAAGCCGCTCCAAACTGTGTGCCACCTTTAAGGCCCAAACCGGCGAGTCCCTGGGCGCCTACATACGAAGGCGCCGCATGGAGCGGGCGCAAGACCTTTTGGCCGATAGCGCGCTCACGATAGCGCAGGTGGCAGAGCGTCTAGGCTACCCTCAGCAGGCCGCCTTCGCCCAAGCCTTCAAACAATACACCGGCATGACACCCACGGCTTGGCGAAGCAAGCATCGCTAAGGCCCAAGCTCCCTGGCCGTAACGGAGCGATTAATTAGCCGCCGCCCGTCAGCTCACCCAGGATCTAAACGTCAAGATGTGCACAATCAAGCGCCTTTTTGATAAGAGGGACAGATCGATCAGCCAAATACAACGGAATGTTGAGCACCCCGTCGTCGAGCTTTAGGTTCTTAAGTGAGTAGCGGACCCTCAATGGAGTCGTCTCCGCATGCTTGTCGGCATAGTACTTAAGGCTCTTGGAATGAACGACCTCTCCCGATTTGACCTCGACGGGAACGATTTCGTTTCCGACTTGAATCAAAAAATCGACTTCGTGCCTCGGCTTCTCGTTTGTCCAATAACGCGGAGCAACATCTAACTGTGAAAGTAATGCCTGAAGCACATAGTTCTCGGCGAACGAACCTTTGAACTCCGAAAATAGCGCATCCGAGATGGCAAAAGCGGACGCATCCAGCCTTGCCATGCGGCGCAGCAAGCCGACATCAAGACAGTAGACTTTAAATGCCTTGAGGTCATCGTACGCAGAGAGCGGCACACCACCGGCAGCATTAAGGCGAACCACCGTGATGAGTCCAGCATCGGCAAGCCATTCCAGAGCATCCTCGTATTCTCGAGCACGAGCCCCCTCGCGCACCGCACCCCAAACGAACTTTTTGTTCTCGCGCGCCAACTGAGCTGGAATCGAGTTCCATATTTGCGAAAGCTTGGCGAACTGCGCACGGCCACCATGCTTGGCAAAATCGCGCTCGTAGGAATCCAAGAGATCAGACAACACCTTATCGACCTGAACGATATCGCCCGTCTCCGCCCACCGGCCAAGAGCCTCTGGCATGCCGCCGCATGCAAAATAACGACGAAGATGCTCGACGAGACGGACATGGAAGAAATCGGGCACTGTCTCGATCTGATCCAGGCCGCCAAGGTATTCGTCGTAGTTTGCAGCGCCCTCGGCTTTCAGAAACTCGGAAAAGCTCATGGGGCGCATCTCCATGAACTCGACCTTTCCCACCGGAAAAGCGCTGGTCTCACGGGACAAGCGAACGCCCAACAAAGACCCTGCGCATGCGACGTGATACTCGGGGGCCTCGTCACAGAAATATTTAAGGGCGCCGACTGCAGAAGGACAATCCTGGATCTCATCAATAATAAGCAGCGTCTCGCCAGGATCGATAGGCTGTCCAAGTGCCAGGGAAAGATTTGAGATGATCCGTCGAGGATCGCGCGTACCTTCGAAAAACTGAGCGTACTCGCTCTGTACCCCAGGTGACGGCTCCTCGAGCGTCAGATACACAAAATTGAGGTATGAGGTTCGGCCGAACTCCTTAAGCGCCCACGTCTTTCCAACCTGGCGCGCCCCCTTAAGGATAAGCGGCTTACGATATTCTGACGCTTTCCAAGCGTTAAGCTTGGCAATGATATCTCGCTGCATGACCGAACCTCCCGCAAAGAAACTTCCGTAAACGTGATATTTCCCACATTTTACCCTAGGTAAAACGTGACATTTATCACATTTACGGAAGTTATAAGCTCATTTCGCCACACTTTCATCACATTCAAAAGGCGGAGGCGCATTTTGCGCCTCCGTCACCATCTTTCCTATCAGCCTACCTGACCCGAACGGCCGAGTCGTCACGGAACCCGGGAGCCCCGGCAGGGCGGGTGCTTGCTCAAAATGAGTTCCGCACGCAAAGAAGGCCACTTAATGTGGCCTTCGTCTTGCGCAGGACTG
>UQPL01000055.1:0-11004 GCA_900542895.1 uncultured Collinsella sp.
ATACGGGTGCATCATCGACGTCTTCAATACAGAAGATATCAGTGCGGAATGTTTTTAAGGGGATGCCCCTGGGTGGCCCTATGGCAACGTGGCTAGCGATGTCTACAGGGACCCACGCTTTGAAGGGGCGCCAGGCTGATAGCTTGGCTTTTTATTGGTAGGGGCTCTTGCTAGGCTGGAGCCCTTACTAGAGGCAGGCCTCGGCGATGCGGCGCTTGAGTTCGTCGATGCCGGTGCCGGTTTGGGAGCTTGTAATGATTACGTTCTCGGCCGGAACGTTGAGCTGCTTTTTGATGGCTGCTGCCTGGCGGGCCTGCTGGGTGCGACTGAGCTTGTCGGCCTTGGTGAGGCAGACGATAAAGTTGAACTCGTTGCCCTGCAGATAATCGATCATGTCATGGTCGAGCTTACTGGGATCGTGGCGAATGTCCACCAGCGACACAACCAGGTTAAAGCTGCGCTCGGAGTCGAAGAAGTCGCCGATAAGCTCGGCCCAGCGGTCGCGCTCGGCCTTGGAGCGACGGGCGAAACCGTAGCCCGGCAGGTCCACGAAATGCACGTCGTCGGCCTCAAAGAAGTTGATGTTGCTCGTCTTGCCCGGCGTACTGGAAACCTTGACTAGGTTCTTGCGGCCAAAGAGTTTGTTCATGATGGACGACTTGCCCACGTTGGAGCGGCCGACAAAGCTCACCTCGGGGCAGGTGGACTCGGGAATCTGCGAAACCTTGCCATAGCTGGCGACGAACTTGGCAAGCTGGTAGTTAATGGAATCGGCCATGGACACTCCTTGGTCGTAGGTTCTTACAAATAGACGCGCTATTGCGCAGCGGCAATGCGGCGGACGATATCGAGCGTAATGTCACTTGCGACACGCGCGTACTCGAACAGATCGAACTCTCGCTCGCAAATTGCATCGTACGCCTCGTCACAATTATCGCTGATAGCGCGCAACACCAGGCAATCGACACCATTTTTGGTTGCGACATGGGCAATTGCCGCGCCCTCCATGCCGACACAATCGGCATGCGTCGCCTCGATAGCGTCGTTGCGCATGGTGGCGCCCGTCACAAAGCGGTTACCCGTGGCAATCGTGCCGACCAGGAACTGCTTGGTGCCCTCGTTCGAAGCGACTGCATTTTTCGAAGCGTCAACAAACCCACGCTCAGCAAGCACGTCGGCGGCAATATCGACCAGCGCGGGCGTCGAGCCAAACTCCTCGAGCCCCGGTGCGGACTCGGCGATAAGCGCGGTATCGGTATCCAGATAGCGTAGGCGTTTGCCAATGACCACGTCGTCGATATGGAGCTTGGGGTTCAAACCGCCCGCAATGCCCGAAAACACAACAGCCTGCGGAGCATACTTGCTAATGAGGTGCTGTGTTGCAGCAGCGGCGTTCACCGTGCCCATGCCCGCCGTTGTGGCGACAACTGTCAGGCCGTCGAGCTCACCGCTCACAACGGTCAAGCCTGCCTCCCGTGCCTCGCAAACGTCGCTCAGCTCTTCCTTAATCTGCATGATCTCTTTTTCGAGCGCACCGATAATCGCGATGGTAGCCATACCATTCCCCAAACCTATACGAAATTCTCAACCAAGGTATGGTACCAGCATTTTGTTTGACCTCGCCAAACGAACACGCTAAGCCAGTGCAGCTCGCGTATCAAACAGAGCCTTTGCAATCGCAGCCGTAACCTCGCTCGACTGGTCGCTCGATGGCATCGATGTCATGACGCTCATGACATAGGTACGGCCATCGATGTCGATGAGGCCTGCATCGCATGTCGAATAGTAGCCGTCCTCGCTGATCCAACCCGCTTTGTTGCGCACCAAGACCTGATCGTCCGCAATGCCATCGCGAATAAACGAGCGCGATGTTGATGCCAAAAGGCCTGACAACCACTGTGAAGTCTCGGTATCCATGCTCAGATACTCGCTCATCTCGCGCCATAACCTCGCAGAAGTGCGCGGGCAGTAGGTCGGAAAATCACTCATCGGATTCAGTGCCGTTTCGTCATCAACACCCAGATTGGCAATCCAATCCTCATAGCCATCATGGTCAAACGCCGCGCGTAACGCGATAAACGAATCGTTGTCTGAGTTGGCGACGGCATTCTCGATAAGGTCGCGCACCGTCTGCCAGCCCATGCTGCAACCACCATACGTGGCTAAAGGCCCATCGAGCGACACCCGCCCCGATTCGACCAACGTCTCGCAAATATAGAGCGCATACAGCGCTTTGTAGCTGCTCGCTCCATACACCTCGACATCGGCGTTATACGTCACGCCCCTACCGCTCGATAGGTCGTAGAACACTACACCCACGTCGCCCAGCTCCTGCGCCCGACACAGGGCATCCTGGAGCGAGGCAAGGCTCTCATCCTCCAAGGCAGGAGTCTTGTTATCCACCAACGAGAAGGTCCGAACGGTATCACCCGAAGGGATATCGTTGAAGTCCGCCTTCGAAAGTCTCGTCTTGAGATCTGCCGTCGACAGAGCTTGATCTGCCGACGCTTTGGACTTTGAAACCTTCTCGTTTTGCAGCTGTACCGTTGACGCATCTGGGCGCACCGTTCGCTCCGAGGCGTAGGTTTTAACGGTAATTCCGAGGATAATAACCGCCGACGTTAGCATCCCAATGGCGGCAATCTTCCTCACGCGGATGCGAGCGCCGGCAAGGCCACGCGAAGACGTGCCCTTCGTCTTATATCTGCTGCCATGCTGCGGCACATACTCGTCCCGCGATGCGATGTTTCGCACGTGGTCTCCTGACTGCCACCGTTTATATACGAGCAGTATGATACCGAGCAGGCATTTCTTTCCAAAGATATTCAGCGGCGTTTAAGGTGTCTTTAAAGAAACCACAAGCGTATTTATCCAAATGGCACGATTCTGTTGCGCATCTCACCGCAACCCAGAGAGCAGTCTTTTAAGGACGGGGCTCTTTAGCAATCAACTTGGTGCCCAGGGGCACTCATTTAAGTCTGTCCCCAATGAGTGCCCTTGGGGAACGAAAATGGCACGCTAGCCGATGGCGTTTTTTAGCTCCGCACGGCGCTCTTTCATGCCGGCCATAACGGCATTGCGCAACTCGGGCATACGTGCGGTATCCATCTGGGGCACGCCCTCAAGCTTATAGGGAATCCCCAACTGCTCGTATTTGACGACACCCATGGTGTGATACGGCAGCATCTCCAGGCCGACCACGTTATGCCACGGGGCAATCAAGCGACCGAGCGCCTCGCACTCCTCCACCGTGTCGGTAATGCCCGGCACCACCACGTGGCGGATAACGACCTTAATCTTGCGACGCGCGAGCTCATCACCAAACGCCAGAATGCGTGCGGGATCGCAACCGGTCAGCTTTTTATGCTCGACGGGATCGGCGTGCTTAATGTCGAGCAGCACCATATCGGTCTCGTTGAGTACGGCATCGAACTTCTCGGGATGCGCGGGATCGAACGCATAGCCGCAGCTATCCAAGCAGGTATGCACGCGGCCATCGAGGTTGTTGTGCATTGCACGGAACAGGTCGGCCAAAAACTCGGGCTGCAGAAGCGGCTCGCCGCCCGAAACCGTAATTCCGCCGCTGCGATAGAACTCGTGGTTACTCTGGAACTCATCCATGAGGTGCTCGACGGTCACCATCGTGCCGCCGTTGACCGACCAGGTATCGGGGTTGTGGCAATACGCACAGCGCATGGGGCAGCCCTGAACAAACACCACAAAGCGGATGCCGGGTCCATCGACCGTTCCCATCGTCTCAATCGAATGCACGCGGCCCAGGGCAAACGCAGAGTCCTCGGGACGAGCGTCCACACCCTCGAGTGTCATCTCAGCCATTCCCGCTACCTTGCCTCTCATTGGTTTTAGTTACATAAATGCCAGAGCCATTCTAGCCCATACGCATGATGGTGAAACGGTTTAGTGGTCAATTGGGTTGTTCTATTTGGCCCCACACAAAAGCGGCGGGAAGGTTATCACAACCCACCCGCCGCCGAGGCAATAGATATCGATAGGCACCAGGCCTTACGCCTTGAGCGTGAGCACCGCGCCGAAGGCAGTCGGGCCGCAATGGCTCGAGATAACGCCGCCGACCTGAGTCCAGGTAACGTCCTTAAAGCCCAGGTCGTGCGCATAGATTTCCATGTCGTCGCGCAGCTCCTCGGAAAGGCCTACCGAATACGCCAGGCCAATGTGCGAGTAGTCAATCTCGCCCTTGGCAACCATGTGGTCAATAAAGGCACGGGCGCATTTGAGCATAGAGCCGCGGAACTTCTTGGTCGCCACGAACTTGCCGCCCGTTACCTCAATGCAGGGCTTAATCTTGAGCAGATGGGCGCCCAGGAACGCGACGTTGGACAAGCGACCGCCCGCCTTAAGGAAGGCAAGGTCCGTAGGAACAAAGCCCAGCAGCACGCGGTCCATGACGGAGTTCGTAAATGCAAAGATCTCGTCGACGGTGGCATCGGGGTGAGCCTCGATGTATTTGGCGGTCTCGACGACAACGAGCGACTGGCCCACCGAGACAAAGCGCGTGTCCATGGAGAACACGTAGTCGCGCCCCTGAGCCTCAATCTTAGAGGACTGATGCGAACAGGTCGTGGCCTCGGAATATGCAAGATGCAAAATAGTCGCGTCGGGTTGCTCGGCATGGATGCGGTCGTACACATGCGCAAAATCCGCTGGCGAACAGCCACTGGTCTTGGGCATCACACCAAACTCGTTGCAGCGCGAATAAATCTCGAGCGGATCGATCGAGCCGTCCTCGACGGTCTCGTCACCAATCGTGACATGCATGGGCACGCGCACGATGCCGTAGCGCTCGCAGAGCTCCGGCGTTACATCCGACCCAGACTCAACCACGATTACATACTTGCCCATTCTTATCACGACCCATCTCGACATTGGCTTTTCAATATATGACGCACGTCCACCGTCCTGCTGTAGAACGGCCTCCAAGCGCCAAAGAGACGCCGTCCCTTGCACACAACAAAGGACAGCGTCTCCCTGGAAAACTCCGTGCTTATTTGAGATTCTACACGGTTTATTAAGGAGTGTTACTTATTCCGCAAACGGTCGCTATACGCGATAAGCGGTAGCTGGCCGCGGCAACTGCGACACATTCCGCCCAACAAGTCCAATCGTGCTCCATGCACGGTTAATGAGCGAGGCGGTAGAAATCCATCGACGCCGCACCCTCGGTGCGCAGCTCCATCGCCGGAACCGCCGGCGAATAGGTACGGCTCGTAAGTGCCGCCTCGCCACCGTTGGCAAAAATCTCGACCATCGTAGTGTCCGAAAGCACGCGCAGGTCGCGAAGTTCGCCGAGCTCGATCGACCTCTGGTCGCGTCCATAGCCTTCGTCGCCCATATCGAGGGTAAGCATCCCGTCCGCATAGCGCACAAAGACACCCTTGCGAATCTCGAGCTCAACCATCTTGGCGCCCTCACAGGAAACCACGAGATCAAACAGGCGGCCCGGCTCCTCAACGGTCTCACCGCCTACAGCACGAACGCAATCGCCGCGCATCCTCTCAATCTCGTGCGCCGGCTGCTGGCAGAGCTTACCATCGCGCATGCTCAGCTCTCGCGGCACCGTCAACGCGCACTGCCACCCGCGCGCCACCGTCGGGTTTTCCGCCGTCGCATCGGGGCAACCCGACCATCCGATCATCAATCGCCGGCCTGCAGCATCCTCAAAGGACTGCGGAGCATAGAAATCAAAACCGGCATCGACCATCGGGGGCATGCCTTTCCCGACGATTTTAAAGCTCGGCGCCTCCCAATCGGCCTCGATGGGGAACCACACGCACTGATGCGGATTGCGGTAACGCCAACCATCGGCAGGCACACCCTGCGGACAGCAAACGAGAATAAGCTCGCCATCGAGCTCAAACAGATCGGGGCACTCCCACATAAAGCCAAACTTCTCGCCCAACTCAATGCGCGTCGCATAGCTCCAGTTCTCAAGATTGCGCGAGGTATAGACAAGCACGCAGCCACGGTCGTCTTTCGTACGAGCGCCCAGAACCATGTAGTAGATACCGTCGTGTTCAAGGATCTTGGGGTCGCGCACGTGCGTACCGATATCGTCGGGGTAATCGACCGGCCCAACAGCTATGCGCTTCTCGCCCAATTCGTCGGGATTCTCGGCAACCATATGAATCTGGTTTTGCTCACGGCCCGTCAACACGTAGTCGTAATCATCACGGTCAAAATGCTTAACGTTGCCGGTATAGAAGTAGTGAATCTTGCCATCACGTACAAAGGCAGAACCAGAATACGCTCCACTCGAATCCAAATCGGAATCGGGGAACAGCACGGGACCGTGATTCTCGTACGTCACAAAATCCTTTGTCGTCAGATGGTTCCAAAGCACTGGACCGCCATGCGCAGCATCGAACGGATCGTATTGATGATAGATGTGATACGTATCACCAATCTGAACCAAACCATTGGGGTCGTTGAGCCAGCCAAGCTCAGGCTCCACATGGAACAAAAGCCTATCGGGGTCGGACGCGATGCGAGCCGCCGTCTCATCCTGTCCGGCACGCCACTGCTCATAGTCCGCACGCATCACCTTGTTTTTTTGATTAAACATCGCCATTGACCTTCTCGTCTATAGGAAAGGACGCTCGACTCACACGAGCCGAACGCCCTTCCCCAAATGGACTTATCCGCACATTACGCTGAACGGCTCAACTAGAAGCTAACGTCGAAGCCAGCGCCAGCGCCCTCTTCATCGGTGGTCGGCACGCCCTTTGCCTTGTTGTAGGCAAAGATCAAGACGATCGGCACGATGAAGGCGATGAGATTGCCAGCCACATACCACACGAGGGTCTCGGGCGTGACGATGAGCAGGCCAAGCACGCCGGTCAGACCCTGACCGATAGCGCGCACCTCAAAGAGCTTGACGAAGGCACCGCCGCAGCCTGCACCGATGCATGCGCAGATGAACGGAATGATCGAGTAGCGCATGTTTGCAGCGAAGATAGCGGGCTCGGAGATTCCGACCAGCGTCGGGATAAAGGACGACATGCAGATGTTGCGCTCTTTGGAATGCTTCTTATGAATGAGGTACATGCCGATGGCGCCGCCACCCTGGGCGATGATGGAAACCGACCAGATGGCCTGGATGTAGTTGAAGCCAGTCGTGGCAACGAGGTTTGCCTCGATACCCTGGATGAACTGATGCGTACCGGTAACGACGAGCGGCTGCAGGAACGCGGCGAAGACAAAGGCACCAAAGACGCCCATCCTGTTGTACAGGATATCGATTACGCCGGCGAGGACGTCACCGATCAGGTTGCCGAGCGGGCCGAACACGGTGAACAGGGCAACGTTAGCAAGAATCAGGGTAACGGTCGGGACAAAGACGAACGAAACGACCTCGGGGATGTACTTCTGGGCAATCTTTTCGACCTTGGCCATAAACCAGGCAGTCAGGATTGCAGGGAATACGCCGCCCTGGAAAGCAACCATGGGAATGGAGAGCGGACCAAAGTTCCAGTACTCAGCACCCGTCGGGTCCATAACGAACGTGTTGCGGTTCATAAGGCTCGGGTGAACCATGACGATACCGACGAGGATGCCCAGAATCGGGTTACCGCCAAAACGCTTGACTGCGCTGTACATAACCAGGACAGGCAGGTAGTCGAACGTGGTGGCGATAATGGCGAAGAAGCTTGCGAGGTTCTTGAGGAACTCGCTGTGATCGGCGAGGCTACCTTCCATGCCAAAGAGGCCGTTGGCAACGATCAGCGACTTAAGGCCGATGATGATAGCAGCGCCGACGAAGGCGGGAATGATGGGGATAAAGATGTCCGAGAATACCTTGAGGACCGAGAAGAACTTGCCCTTCTTGTCCGCCTCGGCGCCCTTGACCTCGGAAGCGCTGATCTCCTTAACGCCCGTCAAAGCCATAAACTCATCGTAGACCTTGTTGACGGTACCGGTACCGAAGATGATCATGAGCTGGCCGCTGTTGTACAGCACGCCCTTGACGCCATCGATGTTCTCGAGCTCGGCCTTGTTGTATTTGCTCGTATCCTTGAGCACCAGACGCAGACGGGTCACGCAATGCGTGGCGCCCTCGATGTTCTCCAGTCCGCCGACGTTGTCGACGACTTGCTGGGACACTGCCTTGTAGTCCATGTTCCTCTCCATTCCTTTACGAAATCATAAGACGTTTTGATGCCATTACAGAGACGCGATCGTTGCATTTGCGCACTTGAGCGTACCGTCGGTGACCGTCAGCGCCACACCCTGGCCCTGCTTATTGCAGAAGCGCGCGTTAAGCGCAACATCATCGACAAAGATGGTCGCGATATCGTCGTCAACGACCAGGCGCACATGATGAGTGCCCTCGCCCTTAAAGAACAACGGACGCTCGAGGCCCATGTTGTTGACCTGGAACCACGGATACTGGGGGGCCGCCGTAAACTCGAGCTTGCCCTCACGCAGGTTGGCGCGGAACTCATAGGCAAGACCGGACTCGGCGTCCTCGGCAAGCTTCACCGAGAAGCCGGCAGCGTCACCGGCGAGCTCGATGTCGGCATCGAGCATATAGGTGGAACCGGCATCCGCGGCGAGCACCTGCTCGACCTTGCCCGACTCGCAGGAAAGCTCAAAGGCCTCGACTGCCTTAGCCTCGCCAAAGGCGCCAAGCATGCTGTCGGGGAGCTTGGTGCCGAGCGTTCCGTCAGCACGCTGAACGATCTCGAGAGGCATAAAGGTGCCACCCCACAGGTAAGAGCTGGGGTCACCGCCCTCGTCACGCGTAGGAACCCAACCAAAGAGAACGCGGCGCTCGCCGTCAAATGCGGTACGCGCGGCATAGTACGCGCGGCCATCGAAGGAATCGTCCGCAGGAGTGATCCAAGGACCGTTGATAGAGCGAGACATGCGGTAACGGGTCTTGTTGCCATCACTGTACTCGGAGAACACCAGATACCACCAGTCGCCCATCTTAAAGAGATCAGGCATCTCGAACATGGTGTACAGGCCCGGATTCCACCAGTCGCCCTGGAACTCCCAGGTATCCAGGTCCTTGGAGGTGAACTTGACCAGACGACCGGTCATCAGACGCTTGTCCTCGCCCACACGCGTGCCGAGGATGAGCATGTACTCTTCGTTCTCCTCATCCCAAAGCACAAAGGGATCGCGCCAGTTGCGGTCATCGTAACCCTCCTGGGGCGGAAGCAGCGTCTCGGCGATGTTCTTCTCCCACTTGACGGCGTCGTCACTCGTTGCGTGAAGAAGAACCTGCTTCATCAAGCGTGCCTTGACCTTATCGCGATTGCAACCAGTGTAGAGCGCATGGTACTTGTCGCCCACCTTAAACACCGTGCCGGCATAAACATACTGGTCGACTTCCTCGTCGCCGCCACGCTCAAGGCTCTCGCCAAAGTCTTTGTAATTGACGAAGTCCTTGGTTGTCGCGAGTGCCCAGCCAAACGGCTCTCCGAAAGGTCCGGGGTTTCGCGTGTCACGCTGATGATAGAGATAGAACGTGCCGTCCTCGCCGTACGGCATGATGTCGCCTACCCAAATTCCCTCAGGCTGGTAATACACCTTGTGCATCCGAGACTTCCTTTCTCACGAGATACTAACTCGGTACAACTGCAAGATATGTCAATCGTTTTCATATGTCAAACGTTTTCACACCAATACGTCTTTTCGCAGTTCCAGTCGTCGGCAAACGGTTGACATATGCCGGCGAACGGTCATCAGAGGTGTTTGAGGAATTCTTTTGGCACGGGATGAACTACGCGGTTTTACCCTCAATGAGTTCAACGGGGAGCTTGATATTCGATTCGGGCTTTTCGCCGATAATAAGAGCAATGATGGATTGCGCCGCGAGCTCTCCGATGCGATCGATATCTTGGCGAACGGTTGTTAAGTCAGGCATAAACGTCATAGTGCGGCGGGCACCATCCGCGCCCACGACCTTAATATCGCCCGGAGCGCTCAAGCCGCGCTGCTTCATCACGTTAAGACAGATAGCCGCCATCGTGTCGTCTCCCGCAAAGATGCCGTCAATATCGGGGTTCTCATCGAGGATCTTCGCAACGACCGCACTCTTTTCGTCGTCGGGCTTAACGAACTCGACCTCACGGACAAGCGCGGGCAAACCGGCCTGCTCAACAACATCGAGGTAGGCATCGGTACGCTTATTGGCAGGCATGCGCATGCGGCTATTGCTGCGCAGGCACAGGATGCGTGAACATCCGTCATCGATCAGGCGACGCGTGGCAAGTTCGCCGATGCTATAGCTGTCGCTCGCAATCTGAACAGAGGCTTCGCCAAGGTCGCAGTCGATACCAACCAGACTCAAGCCCATCTCGGCATACGCCTCGGCACCGATATTAAGCGAGTTGACGATGACGCCATCAACCATATTGCGTCGAAGCATGTCGATATAAGAGCGCTCAAGCTCGGGTCGATTGGCGCTATTGCACAGCAGCATCTTAAAACCGTTTTCGGCCAGGGTATGCTCAATGACTTGAACCACTTGGGCATGAAACGGACTGCTGACATAGGGGACGATCATACCGATAAGATTCAGGCGACCGTTGAGCATGGCACGAGCGATATCGTTGGGCGTATAGTTGATGCGCTTCATCGCGGCATGGACCTTATCGCGGGTCTCTTGGCTAATATAGCCACGATTATTAAGCACACGAGATACCGTAGTAGGCGAAACCCCCGCCACCGCCGCAACTTCCTTGATGCCAGGCTTAGCCGTATCCTTAGAACGAGCACTCTCGCGAGCCATAGCACCCTCCCCCATCAACATGTCATACGTTTACATACGAACAAAGCATACCCCAACAAGAGCGGGAAGACGGTAACAGTACAAGTAAGTAAACGACTCATCCAAATAATTAGGAGAGTTCCGCCTAAAGGGTGACTACACAGGACCCCCGCCGGGGCTGTTTGGGCTACCTCCCAAAACATTCCGCACTGATATCTTCTGTATTGAAGACGTCGATGATGCACCCGTAT